>JAWVWU010000001.1:0-18020 GCA_033723595.1 Marinobacter sp.
AGATGGTCATGCCTGGCGACAACGTCAAGTTGGACGTCACCCTGATTGCACCGATTGCAATGGAAGAAGGTCTGCGCTTCGCGATTCGTGAAGGTGGCCGTACCGTTGGTGCAGGGGTTGTTGCAAAGATCGTCGAGTAAGACTCGCTCGGTACAATGCAGAAAAGGGGCTGCAGTCGCAGCCCCTTTTTCTATCCCGGAGTTGGACGCCCGGCAAGGCAGCGTTACTACGCTGCTTGACTTGCCTGGGCGTTCTGCATACAATGCGGCTCCTTTTTTTAAGGTCGGCTAAACGTAGCTGCTACGAGTGGAGTTTGGTGCATCATGCAAAGCCAAAAAATCAGAATCCGGTTGAAGGCGTTTGATTACCGCCTGATCGACCAGTCAACGCAGGAGATTGTCGATACGGCGAAACGTACCGGCGCTCAAGTGCGTGGGCCAATCCCTCTGCCGACGCGGAAGGAAAAGTACACGGTCCTGATCTCACCGCACGTCAACAAAGACGCGCGCGATCAGTATGAAATTCGTACACACAAGCGTTTGCTCGACATTGTTGAGCCGACGGAAAAGACAGTAGACGCTTTGATGAAGCTTGATCTTGCAGCGGGTGTAGACGTTCAGATCAGCCTCGGCTAACGCCAACGCGTTAGCTAGTGTAACTGTCCTAAGGCCATAGAGGGTGAGAGCCCCGTACACTTAAGAGGTGAAACATGGCAATTGGTATTGTCGGTCGCAAGGCCGGTATGACCCGTATTTTTACGGAAGATGGGCAAGCGTTGCCTGTCACGGTAATCGAGGTTGAGGCCAACCGGATTACCCAACTCAAGACCCTCGAAAGCGATGGCTATCGTGCTGTTCAGGTAACAGTCGGTCAGCGTCGTTCCTCACGCGTTTCCAAAAGCGCAGCCGGGCACTTTGCCAAGGCTGGTGTGGAAGCTGGCCGTGGGCTCTGGGAATTCCGTCTCGCTGATGGCGAGGGTGAAGACCTTGTAGCTGGCGGCGAGATTCTGGCGACCGTCTTTGAGGAAGGTCAGGTGGTTGATGCGACTGGTCAGTCCAAAGGTAAGGGCTTCCAGGGCGGTGTCAAGCGCTGGAACTTCTCCATGCAGGACGCTACGCACGGTAACTCCCTGTCTCACCGCGCACCGGGCTCCATCGGTCAGAACCAGACCCCGGGCAAGGTATTCAAAGGCAAGAAGATGGCGGGCCAGATGGGTAACGCACAGGTTACTGTGCAGAACCTCCAGGTCGTCCGTGTCGACGCTGAGCGCAACTTGCTGTTGATCCGTGGTGCTGTTCCAGGCGCTACCGGAAGCAACGTTGTCATCAAGCCAGCAGTGAAAGCCTGAGGAGCGGTGCGATGGAATTGACAATTACAGGTAGCGGCAAGGGCGTTTCAGTTTCCGATGCCGCGTTCGCCAAAGATTTTAACGAGTCGCTGGTACATCAGGTCGTCACTGCCTATATGGCGGGCGGACGTCAGGGTACCCGTGCTCAAAAGACGCGTTCAGAAGTTCGTGGCGGTGGCAAGAAGCCGTGGCGTCAGAAGGGCACAGGTCGTGCCCGTGCTGGCACCATCCGCAGCCCGCTGTGGCGCTCAGGTGGCGTTACCTTCGCTGCCAAGCCCCAGAGCTACGAGCAGAAAGTAAACCGCAAGATGTATCGTGCCGCGCTGTGCTCCATTTTTTCCGAGCTGGTTCGTCAGGATCGTCTGGTCATCGTTGACGACCTGTCCGTCGAAACACCGAAGACCAAGGCGTTCAACGCAAAGCTGAAGGATCTGGGTGTCGATAATGCACTGATCCTGGCCGAGAATGTCGAGCAAAACCTTCATCTGGCTTCCCGCAACGTGCCTCACGTTGACGTGCGTGATGTTGCAGGTCTTGATCCGGTTAGCCTGGTGGCCTTTGAGAAGGTTGTCGTGACCGTTCCGGCTCTTAAGAAGATTGAGGAGATGCTGGGATGAATCAGGAACGTATCTACAAGGTTCTGCTTGGGCCGCACGTGTCAGAGAAGACCTCCATGGTGAGCGAGCACGGCCAGGTCGTGTTCCGGGTGGCGTCAGACGCGACCAAGCCCGAGGTCAAGAAGGCGGTTGAACAGCTGTTCAACGTCACTGTCGAAGGTGTTCAGATTATGAATCGCAAGGGCAAGCTCAAGCGCACTGTCCGCGGGTTCGGTAAGCGTAATGACGTTCGCAAGGCTTATGTGAAGCTTGCGGAAGGTCAGGACATCGATTTTCTGGATGTGGAATAAGGTAAAGGGGTCGTAATATGCCGATCGTCAAAACCAAGCCAACATCTCCTGGCCGCCGTCACGTTGTAAAGCTCTACAACCCTGACCTGCACAAAGGCAGCCCTTACGAGCCGTTGGTTGAAACGCTTAGCAAATCGGGTGGTCGTAACCATTTTGGTCGGATTACCACTCGTCACATCGGTGGTGGCCACAAGCGCCATTACCGTGTCATTGACTTTAAGCGGACCAAAGATGGTATTCCGGCGACTATTGAGCGCCTGGAATATGATCCGAACCGCTCAGCGCACATCGCGCTCCTGAAGTACGCCGATGGCGAGCGACGTTACATCATTGCTCCCAAGGGTGTGCAGATCGGAGACCCTGTGCGCTCCGGCATCGACGCGCCGATTAAAGTAGGAAGCACGCTCCCGCTGCGGAACATCCCGGTGGGTTCTGTGATTCACTGCGTCGAACTCAAGCCTGGCAAAGGTGCTCAGCTGGCTCGCTCTGCGGGCGCATCCGTACAGCTGGTTGCTCGGGAGGGGGCGTATGCCACCATCCGCCTGCGTTCAGGTGAAATGCGTAAGGTGCTTGTGGATTGTCGCGCAACGTTGGGTGAAGTCTCCAACAGCGAGCACAGTCTCAAGCAGCTTGGTAAAGCGGGTGCATCACGTTGGCGCGGCAAACGGCCAACAGTACGTGGTGTTGCTATGAACCCAGTTGACCACCCGCATGGTGGTGGTGAAGGGCGTACCTCTGGTGGGCGTCACCCTGTTACTCCTTGGGGTGTTCCGACCAAAGGGCATAAGACTCGTAAGAACAAGCGTACTGACAGAATGATAGTACGTCGTCGTTCGGCCAAGTAAACGACTACATAGAGGTAAATGCTGTGCCACGTTCTTTAAAGAAAGGTCCTTTTATAGACCTGCATCTGTTGAAGAAGGTCGAGGCAGCTCTGGAATCCAATGACAAGCGACCGATCAAGACCTGGTCGCGCCGGTCAACGGTGTTTCCCGAGATGGTAGGCCTGACCATTGCAGTTCACAACGGCAAGCAACACGTGCCGGTTTATGTCACCGAAGATATGGTCGGGCATAAGCTGGGTGAGTTCGCGTCTACGCGGACCTACCGTGGTCATGCAGCCGACAAGAAAGCCAAACGCTGATTGCGAGGGGAATCGAAATGGAAGTAGCGGCTAAGTACAAGGGCGCTCGCCTCTCTGCTCAGAAAGCGCGTCTTGTCGCAGACCAGGTTCGCGGCAAGGCTGTTGAGGACGCCCTGAACATTCTGACTTTCAGCCCTAAAAAGGCGGCGGTCATCATTCGCAAGGCTCTCGAGTCTGCGATTGCCAACGCCGAGCACAACGAAGGTCTGGACGTTGACGAGTTGCGGGTTGCCACCATCATGGTGGACGAGGGCCCGACGCTCAAGCGAATCAAGGCTCGAGCTAAGGGGCGCGCTGATCGTATTTTCAAGCGCACCTGTCATATCACCGTCAAGGTCGCCGACAAGTAGGAGATGCTCAGATGGGTCATAAAGTAAATCCGACCGGTATGCGGCTGGGTGTGATTAAAGAGCACAACTCAGTCTGGTATGCCGAGAAAAAGGAATACGCGACTAACCTGCTGAACGATATCAAGGTTCGCGAGTTCCTGGACAAGCGCCTGGTGAAGGCGTCTGTCAGCAAGATTGTGATCGAGCGCCCTGCTCAGAACGCACGTATCACGATCCATACTGCCCGCCCCGGTATCGTCATCGGGAAGAAGGGTGAAGATGTTGACCGTCTGCGTCGGGAAGTCGGCGAAATGATGGGCGTGCCAGTGCACATCAACATCGAAGAGGTCCGCAAGCCGGATCTGGATGCCAAGCTGGTTGCGCAAAACGTAGCCGGTCAGCTCGAACGTCGCGTGATGTTCCGTCGTGCCATGAAGCGCGCGGTACAGAACGCCATGCGTCAGGGCGCTAAAGGCATCAAGATCCAGGTGGGTGGACGTCTTGGGGGTGCCGAGATTGCTCGTTCCGAGTGGTATCGTGAAGGTCGCGTACCGCTGCACACTCTGCGTGCAGACATTGACTACGCAACCTACGAAGCCAGCACGACGTACGGCATCATCGGCGTTAAGGTATGGATCTTCAAAGGTGAGATTCTTGGTGGTATGGAGCAGGTCCGTGCTGACAAGAATGCCTCTCGCAAGAAAGGTTCTAAGTAAAGGGGCACTCGTATGCTGCAGCCAAAACGCACCAAATTTCGCAAGGTAATGAAAGGCCGTAACACCGGTCTGGCGCACCGCGCTAACAAGGTGAGCTTCGGTGAATACGGATTGAAAGCGACGGCTCGTGGTCGTATAAATGCGCGCCAGATTGAGGCCGCACGTCGTACCATGACCCGTCGTATCAAGCGGGGCGGTAAGATCTGGATCCGGATTTTCCCGGACAAGCCAATTACTGGTAAGCCGCTTGAAGTACGGATGGGTAAAGGTAAGGGTTCTGTCGAGTACTGGGTCGCTGAAATTCAGCCAGGCCGGATGTTGTATGAGATGGAAGGCGTTCCTGAGGAAGTCGCGCGTGAAGCCTTCATGCTGGCCGCTGCCAAGCTGCCCGTGTCGACCACCTTTGTTACGAGGACGGTGATGTGATGAAAGCAACAGAGCTGCGTGAAAAATCCGTCGACGAGCTGAATTCCCAGTTGGTCGACCTGTTGAAGGAGCAGTTCAACCTTCGCATGCGCAAGGCGACTGGTCAGCTTAATCAGTCCCACCTCGCCGGCAAGGTGAAGCGTGACATTGCTCGCGTCAAAACGGTTTTGAATGAAAAGGCAGGACAGTGACATGACCGAAGCTACCAAAACTGCCAGAACCCTGAGCGGCAAGGTCGTGAGCAACAAGATGGAGAAGTCCATCGTGGTTCTGGTGGAGCGTCAGGTAAAACACCCGCTGTACGGGAAGTACCTGAAGCGTTCAACCAAAATTCACGCTCATGACGAGAACAATCAGTGCAACATTGGTGACATTGTAACGATCGAAGAAACCCGCCCGGTCTCAAAGACCAAGAGCTGGGCTCTGGTCGGTGTCGTCGAACGCGCATCGAAGGTGTAACTCGCCCGGACGGTGAGTCTTGTCGTAACGGCAAAGTGGTTTCTGCTGGAGAACAACCATGATTCAGACTCAAACAATGCTTGAAGTCGCGGACAATAGCGGTGCACGTCAGGTTATGTGCATCAAGGTCCTGGGCGGTTCACATCGGCGTTATGCCAGCGTTGGGGATATCATCAAGGTAACCGTCAAGGAAGCCATCCCCCGCGGTAAAGTGAAAAAAGGCCAGGTCCTCAAAGCTGTTGTTGTGCGCACCCGTAAGGGCGTTCGTCGCCCGGACGGTTCGTTGATTCGCTTCGACGGTAATGCGGCTGTACTTCTGAACAATCAGGACGCGCCCATCGGTACCCGTATTTTCGGCCCGGTAACGCGTGAACTGCGTAATGAAAAGTTCATGAAGATTATTTCGCTGGCACCCGAAGTACTGTAAGGACTAGAGGCCGGTTATGAAAAAGATCAAACGAGATGACGAAGTAATCGTCACTACGGGGAAAGACAAAGAGAAACGTGGTAAAGTCCTGAAAGTTCTGGACGATGGCCGAGTGATTGTTTCCGGGATCAATATGATCAAGAAGCACACCAAGCCAAACCCGATGCTCAATGCCCCAGGTGGCATCGTCGAGAAAGAAGCACCTATCCAGGCTTCCAACGTGGCTATTTTTAATCCGCAGACCGGCAAAGCCGATCGTGTAGGCTTCCAGATCAAGGAAGACGGCGCGAAAGTGCGGATCTTTAAGTCCACGAAAGAAGCTGTCGATAACCAGTAAGCGGTGGTGGTTACGATGCTTAACATGAAAGAGCAGTACAAACAGGAAGTGATATCCGCCCTGCAGAAAGAGTTCGGCTACAAGAACATCATGCAGGTGCCGCGTATCGAAAAAATCACCCTGAACATGGGTGTCGGTGAAGCTGTTGGTGACAAGAAGCTGATCGAGAACGCCGTCGCAGATCTTGAGCGCCTGGCGGGACAGAAAGCGGTTGTGACCAAGGCCAAGAAATCCGTAGCGGGTTTTAAAATCCGTGAGGGTTGGCCGATCGGTTGTAAGGTGACGCTGCGCGGCGAGCGTATGTGGGACTTTTTCGATCGTCTGGTCCACATTGCGATTCCGCGCGTTCGTGACTTTCGTGGTCTGAACCCGAAATCCTTTGATGGTCGCGGCAATTACAGCATGGGTGTTCGTGAGCAGATTATCTTCCCGGAAATCGAGTACGACAAAGTCGACAAGATTCGCGGCATGGATATTACCATCACGACCTCCGCCGCTACTGATGACGAAGGCCGCGAACTGCTAAAAGCATTCGGCTTTCCGTTCAAGAAATAAGGAACGAGTGTAATGGCTAAGGTTTCCATGAAAAACCGTGAGCTCAAGCGTGAGCAGACCGTCGTGAAATACGCGGCCAAGCGCGCTGAACTCAAGGCAATTATCAAAAACCCGAACTCCAGCGATGACGAGCGTTGGGATGCACAGGTGCGCTTGCAGAAGCTGCCCCGGGATGCAAGCCCCTCGCGTCTGCGTAACCGTTGTCAGATTACTGGCCGGCCGCACGGTGTTCTCCGCAAGTTCCAGTTGTCACGTATCAAATTGCGTGAAGCCGGTATGCGCGGTGACGTTCCAGGCCTGACCAAAGCCAGCTGGTAACGTCGACACTGAAGTGTCCGTTGGTAAGCGGTGCGGTTCACCGCTGCACAACTAAAAAGATCAGGAGCCTCATACCAATGAGCATGCAAGATACGCTTGCGGATATGTTTACTCGCATCCGCAACGCACAGATGGCACAAAAGGCCGACGTGGCCATGCCGTCTTCAAAGATGAAAATCTCCGTGGCCCAGGTCCTGAAGGACGAGGGTTACGTTGAGGAATTCTCCGTTTCAGCTGACGCGAAGCCCGAGCTGACCATTACTCTCCGTTACTTTGAGGGTAAGCCGGTTATTGAGGAAATCAAGCGGGTCAGCCGACCGAGTCTGCGCCAGTACAAGGGCGCTGGGGAACTGCCGAAGGTATCCGGTGGTTTGGGGGTCGCGATTGTCTCTACGTCCAAGGGCGTGATGACAGACCGCGCTGCACGAGCTGCAGGCGTGGGTGGCGAAGTCATCTGCACCGTATTTTAGGAGAATCACATGTCCAGGGTTGCCAATAATCCTGTCGTGCTGCCTTCCGGTGTTGAGGTTAAGCTGAACGGACAGGAAATTAGCGTTAAGGGCTCCAAAGGAGCGCTTCAGTTCACCATTCACCACGTCGTGGAAGTAAAGCAGGAAGACAACGTTCTGCGGTTTGCTCCTCGCGATGGTGCCAAACAGTCCCGCGCTCTTGCCGGTACCACTCGTGCACTGGTCAATAACATGGTGACCGGTGTGTCGGTGGGATTCGAGCGGAAGCTCCAGCTTGTGGGCGTTGGTTACCGTGCCCAGACGCAAGGTAAGAAGCTCAATCTGACACTGGGTTTTTCTCACCCGGTCGAGTACGAGCTGCCCGAGGGGATCACTGCGGAAACTCCGACACAAACGGAAGTTGTTATCCGCGGGTTCGACAAGCAACAGGTTGGCCAGGTCGCTGCGGAAATCCGCGCGTACCGTCCGCCCGAGCCTTATAAGGGCAAGGGTGTTCGTTATGCGGATGAGCAGGTCAGACGTAAAGAAGCCAAGAAGAAATAAGGCGGGACTATGAGCGCGAATAACGAAAGATTGCGTCGCGCACGTAAAGTGCGCATCAAGATCCGTGAGCAGGGTGCTACCCGTCTGTGTGTGCATCGCACACCCCGGCACATGTACGCCCAGGTCACGACAGCAGACGGCAGCCAGGTGCTTGCCTCTGCCTCCACGTTGGATAAGGAACTGCGCCAGGGTGCTACCGGTAACGTGGACGCTGCCAAAAAAGTCGGTCAGCTGATTGCTGAGCGTGCCAAGGCGGCGGGAATCGAACAGGTAGCGTTTGACCGCTCCGGTTACCGTTATCATGGTCGCGTACAGGCACTTGCCGACGCGGCCCGTGAAGCTGGCTTGCAATTCTAAGAGGTGGAGAAGATGAGCGTTAACGAACAGAAGGCGCCTGAGCTCCAGGAGAAGCTGGTTCAGGTCAACCGCGTAGCCAAAGTGGTTAAGGGCGGTCGTATTTTTGCCTTCACAGCATTGACTGTGGTGGGTGATGGCAAGGGCCGTGTTGGCTTTGGTCGCGGCAAGGCGCGTGAAGTGCCGGTAGCGATCCAGAAGGCAATGGAAGCGGCGCGCAAGAACATGGTGGATGTACCGCTGGACGGTAACACCCTGCAGTATCCGATCAAGGCCAATCACGGAGCCTCGAAGGTGTACATGCAGCCAGCTTCTGAAGGTACCGGTATCATCGCCGGTGGCGCGATGCGTGCCGTACTGGAAGTGGCCGGTGTTCAAAACGTACTGTCCAAGTGTTACGGCTCGACCAATCCGGTCAACGTAGTCCGTGCCACTATCAAGGGTCTTCAGGCAATGCATGCGCCGGAAGATATCGCAGCCAAGCGCGGCAAGACCGTGGAAGATATTCTGGGTTGAAGTCATGGCGAACGCAAAAACACTGAAAGTAACACTGACCCGCAGTCCGATTGGCTGCCAGCCCAAGCACAAACTGTGCGTAAAGGGCCTGGGTCTTCGTAAAATCGGTCATTCCGTGGATGTGGAAGATACCCCGTCTATCCGCGGCATGATTAACCGAGTCAATTATCTGGTTCGGGTTGAGGAGAACTGAGATGCGTCTGAACGAACTTAGTCCAGATCCCGGTTCGCGTCCGGCTGCCAAGCGCGTCGGTCGCGGTATCGGCAGTGGCCTCGGTAAGACCGGTGGCCGTGGTCACAAGGGTCTCAAGGCCCGCTCAGGCGGCAGCGTGGCGCCGGGCTTCGAGGGCGGTCAGCAGCCGTTGGCCCGCCGGCTGCCGAAATTCGGCTTTACGTCGCGCCAGGCGCGTTACGAAGCCGAGATCCGGTTGAACGAGCTGGCAAAAGTTGAAGGCGATGTGGTTGATCTGGCCGCGCTCAAGAAAGCCGACGTCATTCGCGAGGAAATTCGCGGTGCCAAGGTGATTTTGTCCGGTGAATTGACCCGTCCTGTGACCGTCAAAGGTCTGAAAGTGACGAAAGGCGCGCGCGAGGCCATCACGGCCGCGGGTGGGAAAGTCGAAGACTAAGACGAGTCGGGGACCAAATGGCCAAGACATCATCATTGCCTGCGGGCTCGGGTAAAGGACTGGCGGAGCTGCGTTCGCGGCTCTGGTTTGTCTTCCTGGCGTTGCTGGTATATCGGATCGGTGCGCACATTCCAGTGCCGGGGATCAATCCGGATCGTCTGGCGGCGTTGTTTGAACAGAATCAGGGCACCATTCTGAGTCTGTTCAACATGTTTTCGGGTGGCGCACTCGTGCGAATGAGTATCTTCGCGCTGGGCATCATGCCGTACATCTCGGCTTCCATCATCATGCAGCTCATGACGGCGGTCAGTCCGCAGCTCGAGCAGCTGAAGAAAGAAGGCGAGGCAGGTCGGCGCAAGATCAGCCAGTACACCCGTTATGGTACCGTATTGCTGGCCCTGGTTCAGGGCATGGGCATTTCGGTTGGTCTGGCCTCTCAGGGCATTACGTTCAACGACAGCTTCAGCTTCCATTTTGTGGCGGTCGTCTCGTTTGTCAGTGGGGCAGTATTCATGATGTGGCTGGGCGAACAGATTACCGAGCGCGGTGTCGGCAACGGCATATCGCTGCTGATCTTCACCGGTATCGTGGCCGGTCTGCCTGGTGCGATCGGTCAGACGCTGGTCCAGGCCCGAAACGGCGAGATGAGCCTGATTGTGGTCCTTGGTATCGCGATTCTGGCGGTGGCGGTGATCGGATTCGTGGTCTTCATGGAACGTGGGCAGCGACGCCTGACGATCAATTATGCCAAGCGGCAGCAGGGCCGACGGGTGTTCGCCCAGCAGTCCAGTCACCTGCCGCTGAAGGTGAATATGGCAGGGGTCATACCGCCGATTTTTGCATCGTCGATCCTGCTATTCCCGGCGTCTCTCGGTCAGTGGTTCGGCCAAGGCGAAGGTATGCAATGGCTGAGTGATATCTCCCAGGCACTGGCACCCAGTCAACCGCTGTACATCATTCTGTTCGCTGCGGCGGTGGTGTTCTTCTGCTTCTTCTATACGGCGTTGATGTACAACCCGAAGGAAGTGGCGGACAACCTGAAGCGTTCTGGCGCGTTTATCCCCGGGATCCGTCCTGGCGAGCAAACGGCCAAGTACATTGATGGTGTTTTGACGCGCCTGACCCTGTTCGGTGCAATGTATATAACGGCGGTGGCCCTGTTCCCTCAGTTTCTGATGGTGGCAGGCAACGTTCCCTTCTATCTCGGGGGCACGTCGCTGCTGATTGTTGTAGTCGTGGTGATGGATTTCATGGCACAGGTTCAGTCCCACCTGATGTCCCATCAGTATGAATCGCTGATGAAGAAGTCCAATCTCAAGGGCTATGGTCGGAACTGATACAGTTCCCCTTGAAAACTGGAGTCGACAATGAAAGTACGCGCTTCGGTAAAGAAAATTTGCCGTAACTGCAAAGTAATTCGTCGCAATGGCTCAGTACGAGTCATTTGCTCGGAGCCTCGCCACAAGCAGCGTCAGGGCTGAAATCCTAACCGGTTTCGCTCTACACGTTGGGGGTTCGGAATGATAGCGCTTGATTCTTTGGGGATCAGGCGCTATTATTTCGCGCCCTTTTTGTGGCGGAAAATTCACACAGCAAAGCTTTGAACGCGGAGTAATTTGGATGGCACGTATAGCCGGTGTCAATATACCCGATCACAAACATGCTGTTGTTTCACTGACTTATATTTTTGGAGTTGGTAAGACGGCAGCCCAGAAGCTTTGCGACGTAACCGGTGTCAAGCCGGACCTTAAGGTCAAGGACCTGTCGGATGAGCAGCTTGAAGCACTTCGTACTGAAGTCGGCAAGCTGAGCGTCGAAGGTGATCTGCGTCGTGAAGTTCAGATGAACATTAAGCGTTTGAAGGATCTCGGTTGCTTCCGTGGTCTGCGTCACCGTCATGGGCTTCCTGTCCGTGGCCAGCGCACCAAGACCAACGCCCGCACCCGTAAAGGTCCTCGCAAACCGATTCGCAAGTAACAGGTAGGCAATCATGGCAAAGCCAGGTACACGTACCCGTAAAAAGGTGAAAAAGACGGTTGTTGATGGCGTCGCGCACATCCACGCTTCCTTCAACAACACGATCGTGACCATTTCCGACCGTCAGGGCAACGTTTTGTCCTGGGCCACTTCTGGTGGTTCCGGTTTCCGTGGGTCGCGCAAGAGCACACCTTTTGCTGCGCAGGTAGCAGCTGAAAGAGCCGGTAATGCGGCTGCTGAATACGGCCTTAAAAACCTGGATGTAGAGGTTAAGGGTCCTGGGCCCGGACGTGAATCCGCTGTACGCGCGCTGAATGGCTGCGGGTACAAGATCACCAACATCACTGATGTGACACCGATTCCACACAACGGTTGTCGTCCGCCCAAAAAGCGCCGCGTATAACACAGGAGACAGTGAATTATGGCTCGTTACATAGGCCCAAAATGTAAGCTGTCTCGTCGTGAAGGGACAGATCTTTTTCTGAAGAGCGGCGTTCGCGCGCTCGATTCGAAGTGCAACATTGAAACCCCGCCGGGGCAACATGGTGCGCGTCGGAGCCGTCTGTCCGAATATGGCGTGCAGCTTCGTGAAAAACAGAAGGTTCGTCGTATCTACGGCGTACTGGAAAAACAGTTTCGGAATTACTATGCCGAAGCGGCCCGAATCAAGGGCGCAACGGGTGAAAACCTGCTGCAGCTCCTGGAAGGCCGTCTCGACAACGTAGTGTATCGCATGGGGTTTGGTTCGACCCGTGCAGAGTCCCGTCAGCTTGTGTCTCACAAGGCCATCCTGATCAATGACAAGGTGGTGAACATCCCGTCTTATCAGGTCAAGCCCGGTGATGTTGTGAGTGTTCGTGAAAAAGCGAAAAATCAGCTTCGCGTTAAAGGCGCGCTGGATCTTTCTGCCAATCGCGCACCGGTAAGCTGGGTAGAGGTCGACGCCAACAAGATGTCCGGCGTTTACAAGGCAACGCCAGATCGTACGGAGTTGCCGTCCGACATCAACGAGAACCTCATCGTCGAGCTTTACTCCAAGTAAAGCCCAGTTAGCAACGAGAGCAGATAGGGGCGTCTATGCAGCGTTCAGTACATGAGTTATTGACACCTCGTACCATTGACGTGAAGGAATCGAGCGGCACGCGCGCCAAAGTGACCCTTGAGCCCCTGGAAAGGGGCTTCGGGCACACTCTGGGCAGTGCGCTGCGGCGTATACTTTTGTCTTCCATGCCTGGCTGTGCCATTACTGAGGCTCAGATCGACGGTGTGTTGCACGAGTACAGCGCGATTGAGGGTGTCCAGGAGGACGTGATCGAGATTCTGCTGAATCTCAAGGGCGTCGCTGTAAAAATGGGCAGCCGGGATGAAGCCGAGGTTTCAATCAGCAAGAAGGGCCCGGGTGTCGTCACAGCCGGCGACATCAAGCTTGATCACGACGTTGAAATCGCCAATCCCGAGCATGTGATCTGTCACCTGAGTGCTAACGGTGAACTGAACATGCGCCTGAAAGTTGCTCGCGGTCGAGGCTATGAAGCCGCCGATCAGCGCGGTCTTGAGGAAGACGAGACCCGTGCGATCGGGCGTTTGCAGCTGGATGCCACGTTCAGTCCGGTGCGTCGGGTTTCCTACGCGGTTGAGAGTGCGCGTGTCGAGCAGCGTACCGATCTGGACAAGCTGGTTATCGATCTGGAGACCAACGGTACGATCGACCCTGAAGAGGCGATCCGTCGCGCCGCAACGATTCTCCAGCAGCAGCTGGCGGTCTTTGTCGACTTTGATCACGAGAAAGAGCCTGAGCGTGTCGAGGAAGAGGAAGAAGTTGATCCGATCCTGTTGCGCCCGGTCGACGATCTCGAGTTGACCGTTCGTTCGGCCAACTGTCTCAAGGCAGAAAATATTTACTACATCGGCGATCTGATTCAGCGCACAGAAGTTGAGCTGCTCAAGACGCCTAACCTGGGTAAGAAGTCGCTTACCGAGATCAAGGATGTTCTGGCCTCCCGCGGGCTGTCCTTGGGTATGCGTCTGGATAACTGGCCACCGGCAAGCCTTCGCGGCGACGACCGGGTTCTGGGCGGTTAATCGCCGAATTGGTAGTTTAAGGTAAGGAATAAGAGCAATGCGTCATCGTAAGAGTGGTCGTAAGTTCAACAGGACCAGTGCGCATCGCAAGGCCATGTTTCGTAACATGACTGCGTCACTGGTTGAGCACGAGCTGATCAAGACGACGCTGCCCAAGGCGAAAGAACTTCGCCGGGTAGCCGAGCCGCTGATCACGCTGTCAAAAAATGATTCGGTCGCTAACCGTCGACTGGCGTTCTCACGCCTGCGCGACGACGGTGTGGTAGCCAAGCTCTTCAACGAGCTGGGTCCTCGCTACACCGAGCGTCCGGGTGGATACCTCCGTATCCTCAAGTGTGGCTTCCGTGCCGGTGACAACGCCCCGATGGCGTTTGTTGAGCTGGTTGGTCGTCCGCTGGATGTGGAAGCAGAAGAGATGGACGACGACGAATAACCGTCGACGTTGTCCACAAAAAAAGCCGGAGGCCTCACAGCCTCCGGCTTTTTTTTATGCGGACTTGCTCAGCCCAGCAGTTTTTTCAGGTAGTGCCCTGTATGGGACGCCGGGTTGTTGGCAACGTGCTCGGGTGTACCCTCTGCAATGATTTCACCGCCCCCCGAGCCGCCTTCCGGACCGAGGTCAATAATCCAGTCAGCGGTTTTGATTACGTCCAGATTATGCTCAATGACAATAATCGTGTTGCCGTGGTCTCTCAGTCGTTGCAATACCGTCAGCAGCTGCTGGATATCATAGAAATGCAACCCGGTCGTGGGTTCATCAAGTATGTACAGCGTCTGGCCGGTGTCGCGTTTCGACAGTTCCTTGGCCAGTTTGACCCGCTGTGCCTCACCGCCGGAGAGCGTGACGGCGCTCTGTCCCAGGCGAATGTAAGAGAGGCCCACATCCATCAGGGTCTGTAGCTTGCGGGCTAGGAAAGGTACGGCATCGAAAAACTCCCGTCCTTCTTCCACGGTCATCTCAAGCACTTCGCTGATGTTTTTGCCTTTGTATCGCACCTCAAGCGTCTCGCGATTGTAACGCCGGCTCTTACAGACATCGCAGGCGACGTAGACATCGGGCAGGAAGTGCATCTCGACTTTGATGACCCCATCGCCCTGACAGGCCTCGCAGCGTCCACCCTTGACGTTAAAACTGAAGCGCCCGGGTTTGTAACCTCGTGAACGGGCTTCCTGGGTGCCCGCAAACAGCTCGCGGATCGGCGTAAACAGGCCGGTATACGTCGCCGGATTGGAGCGCGGCGTACGACCAATCGGACTCTGGTCGATATCAATAACTTTGTCGAGATGCTCCAGACCTGTCAGTGACTGATAGGGGCTGTGACTCAATGTAGTCGCCTTGTTCAGCCGGGACGCCGCAACCGGGTAAAGCGTACTGTTGATCAACGTCGACTTGCCCGAGCCGGAGACGCCGGTTATGCAGGTCATCACGCCCAGTGGCAGTTTCAGGTCGACCTGTCGCAGGTTGTTTCCCGTTGCGCCCGTGAGTGTCAGGAACTTACCGTTGCCGGGTGAGCGTTGCTGGGGTATCGGGATTTCTCGGGTACCACTGAGGTACTGGCCGGTCAGTGAATCTGCGTTTCCGATGATATCCGCCGGTGTTCCCTGAGCGATGATATGACCGCCGTGCACACCGGCGCCCGGCCCAATATCGATGACGTGATCGGCCGCCCGGATCGCATCCTCATCGTGCTCCACGACGATGACCGTATTGCCCAGATCGCGAAGATGGGTCAGTGTTGCCAAAAGCCGATCATTATCCCGCTGGTGAAGCCCGATGGACGGCTCATCCAGAATGTACATGACACCAACCAGGCCCGCGCCAATCTGGCTGGCCAGCCGGATGCGCTGGGCTTCGCCGCCGGACAGGGTATCGGCGCTGCGCTCGAGGGTCAGGTACTGGAGTCCGACGTTGACCAGGAACTGAAGTCGCTGGCGGATCTCTTTCATGATTTTTTCGGCAATTTCTCCCTTGCGGCCCGGCAGTGACAGGTGCTCAAAGTAGTTGTGCGCTTCGCCAACTGGCAGGGACGTTATGTCGGGTAGCGTGCGCTCTTCAATGAAAACGTGTCGAGCGCTGCGGCGCAGACGTGAGCCCTGACAGTCTTTGCAGGGCTGCTGACTAAGATGCCTGGCCAGTTCCTCGCGCATGCTCTGGGAATCGGTTTCCCGGTAGCGCCGTTCAAGGTTAGGCAAAATGCCCTCGAAGGGATGGTCCCGCTCGACGACATGGCCGCGAGAGTTCACATAGCGAAATGTTATAGGCTCGCTTGAACCGTGCAAAACGGTTTCACGGAAGCCATCCGGAAGGTCGACAAACGGCGTGTCCATGTCAACATCGAAGTGTTCTGCCACGGCCGTGAGCAACTGGAAATAGTAAACGGACCGGCGGTCCCAGCCTTTGATGGCGCCCTCGGCCAGCGTCGCTTCCGGATGCTGGATGATCTTTTCCGGATCGAAAAACTGCTTCACCCCCAGGCCATCGCAGGTTGGACAGGCGCCTGCCGGGTTATTGAATGAGAACAGTTTTGGCTCCAGTTCGCTGAGCGAATAGCCACACTGGGTACAGGCATAACGGGCGGAAAAGGTCTGATCGTCGCCGTCGCCATCCATTGGACTGACCAGTGCGATCCCTTCTGCCAGCTCCAGGGCCGTTTCGAAACTTTCCGCCAGGCGCTGTTCAAGGCCGGGTTTGACCTTGAATCGATCCACGACAACATCAATGTGGTGCTTGCGCTTCTTGTCCAGCGCGGGAATGTCGTCGATGTCATAGACCGTGCCGTCGACGCGAAGGCGAATGAAACCCTGGCTACGCATGGTTTCAATCACGTTCAGGTGCTCGCCCTTGCGATCGCGAATCACCGGCGCGAGGATCATCAGTTTACTGTCCTGCGGCATGGCCAGCACCTGATCCACCATCTGGCTGACCGTCTGGGCTTCCAGCGGCTGGCCATGATCGGGGCAGCGTGGTTCTCCCGCCCGTGCAAACATTAAACGAAGGTAATCATAGATCTCGGTAATGGTGCCCACCGTAGAACGTGGGTTGTGGGAGGTGGATTTCTGTTCAATCGAAATGGCCGGTGAGAGTCCTTCGATATGATCCACGTCTGGCTTTTCCATCATCGACAGGAACTGACGGGCGTAGGTAGACAGGGACTCGACGTAGCGGCGCTGACCTTCCGCATACAGGGTGTCAAAGGCGAGGGAGGATTTGCCTGACCCTGACAGGCCGGTAATGACGATCAGCTTGTCTCTGGGCATATCCAGGTCGATGTTTTTCAGGTTGTGGGTGCGAGCCCCTTTGATCTGGATACGATCCATAATTCTCCCCGGTAAAAACGGCCAGTATACCGTTTTGGATGTAATGTGGTGAAATACAACCGTGTGGCATGCATCTGGTACAATGACGCTTTGACTGACCGCAGGTTTGAAGTCGTTTACTGAATTGAGGTAAGTCCACGTCCATGAATGAACTCGAGAAACGCTCTGTAGCCGCGTTAGCGACTGTATACGCCATGCGCATGCTTGGCCTGTTTATGGTGCTGCCGGTATTTGTCCTGCTCAGCGGCGACCTTGAAGGCGCCACCCCGGCTCTGATCGGCCTTGCCATTGGTGGCTATGGCCTCAGTCAGGCGGTCCTGCAAATTCCGTTTGGCATGTTGTCCGACCGTTTCGGGCGCAAGAAGATGATTTATCTGGGGCTCATCCTGTTTGCGGCCGGCAGCGTGGTCGCAGCATCCTCTGCGTCCATATACGGCGTGATTTTTGGACGGATCCTTCAGGGGGCCGGTGCCATTGCCAGTGTTCTGATGGCACTGCTCAGTGACCTCACGCGGGAAGAGCAGCGGACCAAGGCCATGGCGACCGTCGGGGTATCCATCGGTTTGTCGTTTTCGGTATCGCTGGTGCTCGGGCCCCTGATTGGCAACGCCTTCGGGCTGTCCGGTATTTTTTATTGCACCGCCGTCCTTGCAATCATCGCCATGATCATCGTGTCACGCCTGGTGCCGCAACCCCATCAGCGGGCGATCAATCCTGACACCCAGCCGGCCCGGGCCATGCTGGGCCAGGTTCTCACGGACAAGCGGCTGTTGCGGCTCGATTTCGGTATTTTCTCCCTGCACCTGGTTCTGACGTCGGTTTTCCTTGTGGTGCCCAGCCTGCTAACCGAGAAGGTCGGGCTCGCCACGGAACATCATTGGTGGCTGTATCTCAGCGTGATGGTGACGTCGTTTTGCGCAATGGTTCCGTTTATCATCATCGGCGAAAAGAAGCGGATGATGAAACCCGTGCTGGCCGGTGCAATCGTGTTGCTGCTGATCGCCGTGGTCGGGCTGTCGCAGGCCTCCGGCAGTCTGGTCGAGATGTGGATCACGCTGTTCCTGTTCTTTATGGGGTTCAATCTGCTCGAAGCAAGCCTGCCGTCTCTGATCAGCAAAGAATGCCGGGCCGGCAGCAAGGGAACCGCGATGGGGGCCTACTCGAC
>JAWVWU010000002.1:0-17793 GCA_033723595.1 Marinobacter sp.
CCCTCTTCAATTCCGTCGCAAATGGCCTGTTCAAAATGGTCTGCGTAAGCCTTCCGATAAAGCAGACGCTCTGCCTCCACCCGTGGGTCGACCGGTTCGGCAATCAACGACCAAGCCATGGTCGGCCCTCGCAGGGCACGCTCCGCAAACTGTCGCAATGCGGCTTCCAGCCTGACCACCGCAGAACCTTCCGTAGCCAGTGCCTCGGCCACTTTATCCACCTCGCGCTGAGTGGCGGTGCGAAAAATCTCTGCGAACAACTCTTCCTTTGACTCAAAATGCCGGTAGATGGTTCCCGTCGCCACGTCTGCCGCTTTGGCCACGCGAGTCACCTGGGCGCTGCGAAAGCCGCCCTCGGTCACGCATTGATAGGCGCAGTCGAGAATACGTTTACGCGCCTGCGCTTTGCGGTTGCGCATCTTTTCGGTTTCGCGATAAGCCATTGCGACTCCTGAAATGAGTGAATCATTATTCATTTGTTGTGTCAATTGCTGTGTTCAGCCGATTGATCAGGTTGTTATGGCGTTCCAATTTGTCATTTACAAAAGTTTACAAAAAAAGTGTTGCCGGGAAATAGCGCTGTCAACAAAACAGGATTATAAAGACGCCAAGGCCGGGCTGCTTGTGGTTTGCCCGCCGAAACAGGGCCTACCGCCCCACGGGGGCTGGTCGCGCTCGTTGATGTGTTTTCGCTGATGGGAGAAGGGCCATGAGTGAATTCGACGAAAGCAATCTGGAACGGTCTGGCAGCTGGGCGTTTGATGGGGATGATACCCATTCGATTGCCGGCCGGGCGCGTGTGCGCGCTCAACTGGCTGCTGATATCGAGGCATTCCTGAGTCAGGGCGGGACCATTCAGGAGCTGGACACCAGCTTCCGCTCGGACCCACCGCGCAAGGCCGACGCCGGTTTCAACAACCGCTCGCTGTAACCGGTTCCATCGACGGCGCTGGCTGATGCCGGCGCCGTGGTTCCGGTTTTTGACGCCTGTCCCAATCGCGATCATGGTGTCTGGTTATCCTGTGGTGTCCTGTCCGGTTAATTCGCTGGCCTGCTGAGCCCCGAAGCGCGGGACACCCGTCTGTAACCAATCATCGGATCCCTATGCGATTGTCACCAAGACTGTTTGTTGTTTTGATCGCCATTATAGCGAGTGTGGCGGGCTTTGCCTTTATTATCAGCCAGAACCGTCAAGCCAGTGGCGAGGTTGCGGTCTCTCATGACAGGGCCGCGACGGAGTCTTCCGTCCGACAATCGGCCAGGCTTGCTCCGGAATCGGTCGGGACAACTGCTGGGGTCCTGGCTCAGGCCCGTTCAATGTCGGTGCCGAAGCCGTTGCCCCAGTCACTGAAAGGCACCGATCAGCCGGATGGCTGGATACAGCTGGACAGCGGGCAGAACCTGATTGCCACACCGGAATTGCGGGCGCTGTTCGACTATTACCTGGCGGCGCTCGGAGAGGAGCCGCTCGCTCAGGTGCTGGCGCGCATTGACCAGGCGCTGCAGGTCTTGCCGGAACCAGCCCGCAGCCAGGCGCGCACGACTCTGACCGGTTATCTGGACTACCGGCTTGCGGTCGGCGAGCTCGAATCCGGGGGCACCGCGGTGTCGGATAACGCGCAGCGGATCCAGCGAATGAAAAACGCCCAGGCCTTGCGGCGACAGTATCTGGGTGCGGATACGGCAGAGGCGTTTTTCGGGTTCGAGGAAGCGATCGACGACTTTGCCATGGACCGGCTGGTGATCAACGATAATCCGGCGCTGTCCGATGCCGAAAAGCAAGCGCGGATCGCCCGCGCCGAGGCGCAACTGCCCGCGCCGATTCGCGAGGCTCGTGAGGCGTCCCGGGCCTTTCAGGACTATCAGAAGCGCTCGGCGGAGCTGGCGGACGACCCGGAATCGCTGCGCCAGTACCGGGTCAACCGGTTTGGCGAGGACGCCGCTGACCGGCTGGCGCAGGCGGATCAGCGCCGGGCCGAGTGGGACCGGCGATGGCAGGCCTATCGCGAGGAAGCTGATCGTATCGAGCAATCCGGTCTGGCGGCATCCGACCGGGCCGCCGAGATTGGGCAACTGCGTGCTCGTTACTTCAAGGGGCCGGAACTGGCCCGTGCCCGGGCACTGGATTCGCTCGCCTCGCCCCCTGAGAAAAGCACCGGCCAGTAACAATCTTGCCCGCTCCCGCCGGATGGGCAAGCCGTGTATGATGGGGCCTACCAGAGGTCATTGTCAGCCAGTTGGCCAGTGTCTCTTCCCTGATTGTTCCTGTCGTTTTTCTGTCACACAGGTCAGTTAACGTAGGCGACCGGCGCTCAGTCCGTTGAATTTGCCCGAGTGCACGGCAACCGCGAGGGTCGGCGACGTCTGGCAAACACTGACAAAGACGACGTTCATGGCCGTCTCACAGGAGGTTCCCGTGTTTTCACCCCAGCATCGAGCTTTTCCCGCCAGTCGTTTTCGCCGAAACCGGGCTGACGACTTCTCGCGACGCATGGTCCGGGAAAACCGTCTTTCGGCGGACAACCTGATCTTTCCGGTCTTTGTGCTTGAGGGCACGGGCCAGCGTGAGCCAGTCCCGTCGATGCCCGGTGTGGAGCGGGTCAGTATTGATATTCTGGTTGAAGAGGCAGCAGAACTGGTGGACCTGGGTATTCCGGCCGTGGCTCTGTTTCCGGTGGTGCCGCCTTCCGAAAAAAATCTGTCCGGATCCGGTGCCTGGGATTCGCAGGGTCTGGCCCAGCGGGCCACCCGGGCCTTGAAAAAAGCCCATCCGACTCTCGGGGTGATCACCGATGTGGCGCTGGATCCGTTTACCACCCATGGCCAGGACGGCATCATCGATCATGACGGGTATGTCCTGAACGACACCACCGTTGAGGCTCTGGTGCGCCAGGCACTTTCCCACGCGGACGCGGGTGCCGACGTGGTTGCCCCGTCGGACATGATGGACGGTCGCATAGGCGCGATTCGCGAAGCACTGGAGTCCGCGGGTCATGTGAATACCCGCATTCTGGCGTACGCGGCCAAGTATGCGTCGGGGTACTACGGACCGTTCCGGGATGCGGTCGGCTCGGCTGCGAACCTGGGCAAAAGTAACAAGTCCAGCTACCAGATGGATCCGGCCAACAGCGACGAGGCACTTCACGAGGTGGCGATGGACCTCTCCGAGGGCGCCGATATGGTCATGATCAAGCCCGGAATGCCGTACCTGGACATCGTGCACAGGGTAAAGCACGAACTGAAGGTGCCCACCTTTGTCTACCAGGTCAGCGGTGAATACGCCATGCACATGGCCGCGGCCGGAAACGGCTGGCTGGATGAAGACACGGTGATGATGGAGAGCCTGGTCTGCCTGCATCGGGCCGGTGCAGACGGCATCCTGACTTACTTCGCCCGATCCGCAGCGCGTTTGATGCGGCGCCGCGGTCGCTGAATTGATAGGCTTTGGGAAAGCGCCACTCAAGTAAGGAATTGACAGTGATGACCAGCGAATCCGCAAGCAAACTGGATCCGGCGCCGGACACGGCTGAACCAGAGACCTCTCCGGCGGTCGCCGAAGCCGTTGACCCGTCGGCCAGTGAAAATTACTTCAATCGCGAAGTCAGCCACCTGCAATTCAATTACCGGGTGTTGCAGCAGGCTCTGGATGGGACGCATCCGCTGATCAACCGGTTGATATTCTGCTGTATCTTCAGCAGCAATATGGACGAATTCTTCGAAATCCGGGTGGCCGGACTGCGTCAGCAGATGAAGTATGGCCGTGAAAGTGTCGGCCCCGACGGCATGCTCCCTGAACAGTTGTTGAACGAAATCAGTCGTGTTGCCCACGAGGTCATTCACGAGCAGTACGACATCCTTAACAACGTACTGATTCCCGAAATGGAAAAGCAGAATATCCACTTCGTTCGCCGCAAGGACTGGACGCCGGCGCAGGCGGAATGGGTGCAGCGGTACTTTGAAGAGGAGATCCTGCCGGTGGTGAATCCCATTGGTCTGGACCCATCGCATCCATTCCCGAGACTGGTGAACAAGAGCCTGAACTTTATCGTCGAACTGGATGGCAAGGACGCGTTCGGCCGCGAAACCGGCATGGCGATCGTGCCCGCGCCGCGCTCCCTGCCGCGGCTGGTCAGGTTGCCGGATGACGTCTGTGACGGTGGCGACAACCTGGTTTTTCTGTCTTCGATGATTCACGCCCATACGGACGAGCTGTTCCCCGGGATGGACGTGAAAGGCTGCTATCAGTTCCGCCTGACCCGGAATGCGGATCTGGAGCTGGAGGACGATCTGGAAGACCTGGCGTCGGCCCTGCGCGGTGAGTTGCTCAGTCGCCGATTCGGCGACGGTGTGCGGCTGGAGGTCGCGGATAACTGTCCGGAAGAGCTGTTCCAGTTCCTGCTGCGCGAATTCGGCCTGACCGAGCGCGACCTCTACAAGGTTCACGGACCGGTCAACCTGACCCGATTGATGGCGGTCGTCGGTCTTGTGGACCGGCCGGACCTGACCTACCCCGGTTTCTCACCCGTGGTGCCGAAGCAGATCCGCAACCGTGAATCGCTGTTTGATGCCATTCGGCAGCAGCCGATTCTGTTGCTGCACCCCTACGAGAGCTTTACGCCGGTGATTGACTTCCTGCGACAGGCCGCGCGGGATCCCCAGGTACTGGCGATTCGTCAGACCCTGTACCGGACCGGTGCCGACTCGGAGATCGTGGAAGCGTTGATGGATGCGGCCCGGCGAGGCAAGGAGGTGACGGCGGTTATCGAATTGCGCGCCCGTTTTGACGAAGCTGAAAACCTGGAGCTGGCCAGCCGTCTGCAGGAGTCGGGTGTCACCGTGGTGTACGGGGTCGTGGGCTACAAGACTCATGCAAAAATGATCCTGATTGTGCGCCGCGAAGAAGGGCGCCTGAAACGCTATGTCCATCTGGGCACGGGTAACTATCACGCCGGCAATGCCCGGTTATACACCGACTACAGCTTGCTGTCCTGCGACGATGCGCTCGGTGATGACGTCAACAAGCTGTTCCAGCAGCTTACGGGCATGGGCAAAGTGCTGAAGATCAAGAAGCTGTTTCATGCCCCGTTCACGCTGCACCGCAAGCTGATCGAGCTGATTGATCGCGAGGCCGGGCTTGGCAGCCGCGGTGAGATCATCATCAAGATCAACGCCCTGACTGATCCGGACGTCATGAAAGCCCTGTACCGTGCCTCGCAGGCTGGCGTTCGGGTTCAGCTGATCGTTCGCGGTATCTGCTGCCTGCGCCCGGGCGTGCCGGGTCTGTCCGAAAACATCGAGGTACGCTCCATTATCGGGCGGTTCCTTGAACACACCCGGGTCTACTACTTTGGCAACAACGGCAAGCCCGAGGTGTATTGCTCGAGCGCGGACGCCATGGTCCGCAACCTGGTCAACCGGGTGGAAGTCGCATTCCCGGTCGAGGACAAGGAGCTGTCGGCCCGCCTGCGGGACGATCTGGACGCCTACCTGATGGACAATTGTCAAAGCTGGGTGCTGCAGCCCGACGGTCGTTATCTGCAGAATCAACCGGGTCCGGAGGAGGAAAGATTCGCCTCCCAACTGGTGCTGATGGAACGTCTGGCCAATAAATAGACAGGATAGACACGATGAAGCGATGGATGTTGTGGGTCGGCGGGCTCGTTCTGGCGGCGGCCATCGCCACGCCCTGGGCGGTTGGTATTCTGACCGAACAACAATGGGGCGAGGCAACCCGTGAGGTCAATGCAGCTCAACCCTTCCTCGACTTCAGCACCGGCCATTACCAGCGTCATCTGTTCAGCGCAGAACTGGAAGGCCGGATCAATCTTCGGGATCCGCAAACCGGAACCGTCCAGAAAGTCCATTTCAAGGGTACTGTGCATCACGGGGTAACCGGCAGTCGGCTTGAACTTCATCCGGTGCCTGATGACGCGGGTACGCTTGCGACGCTGTTTCCGCACGCGCAGCCCAGTATCGTGATCGAGACTCACCTCTGGGGAACCGCTGACGTCACCGTTTCGGTGCCTGCCATCGAGCTGGACGATCAGGAGACCGGGGTCGCAATGTCGATTGCGGCGAGTCAGGCCAGTGGGCACACCAGCAACGCTGGCGATCGCCTGGACATGAACCTGCACTGGCCGGGCCTGACGGTTCAGGCGCCAACCGGCCAGCTCGCGGTCAGCGACATCCGGTTCAAGGAGTCGATAAGCCGCCTGCAGGGTGATGTCTGGACGGGCGGAGGTCATCTCGGTGTGGCCAGTGTGAGCGTTGAGCCTCAGGGGCATCAGCCCGTCGCACTGACCGACCTTGCCGTCGACAGCAGCGTCGGTGCGAAGCAGGCCGGTGAGCGGCTGGACAGCAAGACCACCCTGTCCGTGGCCAGGGTGACTGCGGCCGGGAGCTCCTCGGGACCGTATCGGATGGAGTTTGCCATTCGCAATGCCAGTGTCGCTGCGTGGAACGATCTGAAGACGACCATGCGCACCATTCAAAAGCAGGCGCTGGCGGCGGCGACCCGTCCGGATTCGGCGGAAACGGCCAGCGCACGACAGCAACAGGCCATGAATGCAATCGCCGGTGCCGTCCGACGGTTTGCGGCGGCGGGCGTTACCCTGGGAATCCCGTCGCTGACCGCCAACACGCCCAAGGGGCTGGTCGAAGGCAGCGTCATGCTGCAACACCCGGCCTTACCGGTCGCGAAACGGGATGACATCATGCTGGTCATGCAGCGTTTGACCGGCGATGCCCGTCTGACGGTGCCGGCCAGCCTGGTGGCGTCAAATCCCTCGGTCATGAGCAAGCTGTCGACCCTGATCAGGCAGGGCCTTGTGACCCGTCAGGGCGACAGCTTTCTGTTCAAGGCCACGCTCAAGGACCTCGCTCTGGAGGTCAACGGCAAAGAGATACCGCTACCGCCGCTGATCTAGTGTCTTGTCTGGTTGATTCGTAGATCCACGGCCTGGCCCTCGCCGCAGCGGTTCAGGCATGGTCAGGATGCTTCGCCGGTCAGGCGCCGATAGCGATCCAGCAGTTGCTCCCGGGTTTCAACGTGCCCCGGGTCCACCGGGATGCAGTCCACCGGGCAAACCTGCTGACATTGCGGCTCATCGTAATGACCGACGCACTCGGTGCACTTGCCGGGATCGATCACATAGATATCCTCACCGGCGGAAATCGCCTCGTTCGGACATTCCGGCTCACACACATCGCAGTAGATGCATTCATCCGTAATCATCAAAGCCATTAAACTACCTCGGTCATAACGGGCCTATCGAGCTTCAAGGGTTCTGAACGGGGCAGTCGATCACGCCTGGTTGAATTTCTTTCGCAACGCGGTGGCCACGGCAGGGGGCACGAATTCCGTGATGTCGCCGTTCAGCGAAGCGATTTCCCGGATCAGCGTCGATGAAATATAAGACAGATGGTTGGCCGGTGTCAGGAACACGCTTTCCACCTCCGGGGCCAGGCGACGGTTCATGTCTGCGAGCTGGAATTCGTATTCAAAGTCCGAGACCGCACGCAGGCCGCGCAGAATCACGGACGCGTTCTGCTGCTTGACGAACTCCGCCAGCAGATTGCTGAAGCCGGTCACGCTGACATTGGGCAGGTGACGGGTGGCCGACTTGACCAGTTCGACCCGCTCCTCCAGCGACAGCAGCGGCTGCTTTTTCGGGCTGTAGGCGATTCCGACCACAACTTTGTCGAAAAGTTTGCCGGCCCGCTCAATCAGGTCGGTATGGCCATTGGTGATGGGGTCGAACGTTCCCGGGTAAATTACCGTGGTCATAGATCAGATCCTTGTTGGCTGAGTGCCCATAGGATACCAGCTTAATCCCGGTTTGAACGCCCCGGGATTGATGATCCGGTGAGTAGGGAAGGTTGCGCGCCAGGGGCGTGGTGAGATCTGACCCCCGGCGCATCAGGCAGCGATAGCCGCTGGCTTTCAGCGTATGAACAGGCGGTAGACCATTCGGTGCATTGCCGTGCCGTGAGGGGCGTAGACGAACTTGCCGCTGTTGAAACGTTGCTTGGCAAAAATGGCGCGGGCGTGGGAGAACGTCTGGAACCCTTCCTGGCCGTGATAATGACCCATGCCGGAGTCACCAATGCCGCCAAAGGGCAGGTCATCCTGGGCGACATGAACCAGTGCATCGTTGATGCACATGCCCCCGGAATGGGTCTGTTGCACAACCGTCTGCTGTTCGTCCCGGTCATAGCCGAAATAATACAGGGCGAGCGGGCGCGGGCGCTCATTGATGTAGCGAAGCGCGTCTTCGAGTTTGTTGTAGGCCACCACGGGCATCAGCGGTCCGAAAATTTCATCCTGCATCACGGTCATCTCCGGCGTCGCATTGAGAATCAGTGTGATGGGGAGTTTTCGCGTGCCGTCGCTGAGGTCTTCCCGGGCCGGATTGATCTCGACAATCTCGGCGCCCTTGCTGCGGGCGTCTTCGAGATAGCCTGTCAGGCGCTGGTACTGACGTTCGTTGATGATGGCGGTGTAGTCGTCGTTGTCACGCAGGTGCGGGTACATAGTCGCCACCTGGTCCCGGAATTCGTCGACGAAAGCCTGTACCCGGTCAGCCGGGCAGAGCACATAGTCCGGCGCGACGCAGGTTTGTCCCGCATTGAAGGCCTTGCCGAAGGCGATTCGTTGCGCGGCGTCGGGCATGGGGACGTCTGCCGATACCAATGCCGGCGATTTGCCGCCCAATTCCAGGGTGACCGGGGTCAGGTTTTCCGCGGCGGCCCGCATCACCAGCTTACCGACCGAGGTAGAGCCGGTGAACAGCAGGTGGTCGAAGGGTCGGGCGGAAAAGTCGGCGGCCACCTCGGCGTCGCCATTGATCACAGCCACCAGGTCCTGCGGGAAGGTCTGCTCCATCAGCTCCTGGAACAGCGCCGAGGTATGAGGCGTAAATTCCGACATTTTGACCATGACACGGTTGCCGGCTGCCAGGGCCGCCACCAGAGGGCCGACCGCCAGGTACAGCGGGTAGTTCCAGGGCACAATAATTCCGACCACGCCTTTGGGCTGGTAGTGAACTTTGTTGCTGGCAGGCTGGAACAGTATCGAGACGTGGCGTTTGGAGGGCTTCATCCAGTCGTCGAGATGTTTGACCGCGTAGTTGATGGCCTGGATTGAGGGCATGACCTCGGCAATCAGGGTTTCGTCGCGGGAGCGGCAGCTGAAATCACGGTCGATCGCTTCAATCACCCGATCCTCATTGCTCAGCAATACCCGCTTGAGACGCTTGAGGTTTTCCTTGCGTTCGGTCAGGGAGGGCATGGTGTTGTGGCTGAAGGCCTCACGCTGGCTTTCGAACAGGCGACGACACGTTTGAATCTGCTTTTTACTCTCGGTCAACTGTACAACATTGGCTACCACGGTGGCCTCCTTAGCACAGCACGTTCGCCACGTCGGGTGAAGGCTGTCTGGTAAGTTGGGGGCAATCATTGCGGATGGTCAAAAACCATTCGATTTGCGCTTGGAGCTATTATTAGAGTATATACTCTAGGGAGTCAAGCGGACGCCAATGGCCGATCGGGCCAGAAGCCTCTGTTCCGGGGCCGTTCAGCGCGTCGAATTACAAAAAAGATCCGGCAATGAATTTATGAAAACTCGAGACAAAATCATTCTGACCAGCCTCGATCTGTTCAACGAACAGGGCGAGCGCAACGTCACGACCAATCACATTGCCGCCCATCTGGCGATATCGCCGGGCAACCTGTACTACCACTTTCGCAACAAGTCGGACATTATCTACGAGATTTTTCTCGAGTATGAAAAGCTGGTCGACTACTACCTGCAGATTCCTGACGACCGCCCGTTAAGGCTCGAGGACCTGACGTTTTACCTGGAGTCGGTTTTTGATGGGCTCTGGAGTTACCGGTTTTTTCATCGCGATCTCGAGTTCCTGCTCGACAGTGATCCACGGTTGCGTACTGACTACCGGGCCTTCACCAATCGTTGCCTCGAGGCTATCCAGCAGATTTTCGAGGGTCTGGCGGAGGGGGGCGTGATCGAGCCGCAGGAGGCGTCGTTGCGCGCGGCCATGTCGCTGAACGTCTGGCTGGTGATCACCAACTGGATGGCTTTCCTCAAGACGGCCCACGGCTCTGAACCGTCCAGCAACCTGTCGCTGACCGAGCTCAAGCAGGGGATCTATCAGGTTCTGACCCTGGAAATACCCTATCTGACGCCGGAATACCGCGAAGCGGTGATGACCTTGCGGGAAAAATACCGCCCGGCGTTGCCGGGAGGCGAGTGGTCGGCGAGCCGCACCGGCTAGCTCCGGTCCGGGAACTTTTCTGCGATCAGCCGGTCTTATAACTGACACCGGACAATCGGACTCGTTCGGCGTCATCCTGAGTGCGAGGCTCAGGTTTTAGTACGTCGCAAACCCTGACGTTTCCTCCGGCCGGCATTCCCGGCCGGTTTTTTTTGTTTTTCTATAGCGGCTCCGGTTCGTCAGCCGCCGGCTCCAGCCAGTCCAGCAGAGCCTGCCGGGCGTCGTCCAGCCCCAGCTTGCTGGTGGCCGAGAACATCATCAGATGGCGCACGCACTCGAATCCCTTCAGTTTGCCGGCGATTCCCATCAGCGCGGTCTTTGCCTGACCGTATTTGAGTTTGTCCGCCTTGGTGGCCAGGATCATCAGGGGCAGATGGTTGTGCTCGCACCACTGGACCATCATCTGGTCGAAGTCGGTCAGCGGGTGGCGGATGTCCATGACCAGGACCAGTCCGCGCAGGCTGGCGCGCTGGGACAGGTAATGGTCCAGATGCTGCTGCCAGTCATCTTTCATGTCCCGGGACACTTTTGCGTAGCCGTAGCCCGGCAGGTCAACCAGACGCCGATGTTCGCGATTGAGCGAGAAAAAGTTGATCAGCCGGGTGCGCCCCGGCGTTTTACTTGTTCTGGCCAGTTTCCCGTTGGTGGTAATGCAGTTAATCGCGCTCGATTTTCCGGCATTGGAGCGTCCGGCGAAGGCAACCTCCGAGCCGGTATCAGGCGGACATTCCTCCAGTCGCGACGCGCTGACGAGAAAGCGGGCACTGTTGAAGGACAGGGGTTTGGTGGTCAGATCATCCGGCACGGAGATAGGGCTTCCTATTGGATTTCAGTTAACAACGATTAATGTATAATATTACAGCAAATCCGGGCAGTGCGCAGAACCCCTGCGGCTGACGGGCATAACAAATCGGGCCGCTTTCATCGGTGGCTGTCGACTGCATGACTTTTATGCCAACTATAAAGATGAGCGGGGCGAGCATGAAGAAACTGATCGCAGGTGTTGTTCTCGGGCTGGGCCTGGTTACATCGGCCTACGGCGCGGGAGACCCTGAAGCCGGCAAGGCCAATGCGGCGGTTTGTGCCGGTTGTCATGGCCAGGGTGGCCAGCAACCGGTTATGGGTGAGTATCCCAAGCTGAGTGGACTGGGTGCCGTCTATATACACCGGCAGCTTGTCAATATTCAGTCGGGCAAGCGCAATGTGGCCCAGATGGCGGGTATCCTCAACGGCAAGTCTGATCAGGACCTCCAGGATCTGGCAGCTTACTTCGACAGCCAGGACATGATAATCGGCAAGGCGGATCCCGACCTGGTCGACGCTGGCCAGAAGCTGTTCCGGGGCGGAAACATGGCGTCGGGTGTTCCCGCCTGTGCCGGCTGCCACAATCCGCACGGACTGGGTAACGGGCCGGCCGGCTTTCCAAGGTTGAGCGGTCAGAATCCGGCGTATGTGGTGAAGCAGCTCAAGGCTTACCGCAGTGGTGAGCGCAGCACCGGTGCCCAGAGCCAGATCATGATGAATGTCGCCGCCCGACTGACCGATTCGGAAATCGAAGCGGTGGCGAGTTACGTCACGGGGCTTCACTGAATCCGGTGACAGCAAAGTAGACAAAACCCCGCTTTAGGCGGGGTTTTTGTTGGAGAGCGCACTTTTCCCGGGCGCGTAGCGCCGGCGTCGCCGCGTTAACAGGGTGTAACTGGCGCGCTGACAATGGCCTGGGCCATACTTGAATGCGGTATGTCTGCCGGGCAGCGCTGAACTTTTCAGCAGCTTCGCAGTCTGAGCGGGTGGCTTCCGGGTATCATCGCTTTAATGATTCTTGAACGGAGAGGTTTTATGACCAAGTTGTTGAAAGTGGCCGTGTTGCTGTTGCTGGCAGTGTCTGTCGGCGCACATGCCGAGACGACTCAATGGGAAGAGGGCAAGCAGTACATCAAACTGGCCAGCCCGGTGCCGACCACCAGCGGCGACAAAATCGAGGTTGCCGAGATTTTCTGGTACGGCTGTCCCCACTGCTACGATTTCAAGCCGCTGGTTGAAAAGTGGGCGGACAACAAACCGGAGGATGTGAACTTCAAGCTGATCCCGGCAGCGCTGGGGCGTTCCTGGGAACCTCACGCCCGTGCATTCTTTACGCTCCAGGCCATGGACAAGCTCAACCCGACGACTCACAACGCCCTGTTCGATGCGCTGGCACGGGATCACAAGCCGCTGAATACCCCTGAGGCGCTGGCCGATTTTCTGTCTAACTATGATGTCGACAAAGACACGTTCATCAAGACGTACAACAGCTTTGGCGTGAACGCGAAGATGCAGCAAGACCAGGCTCTGCTGCGGGGCGCGCGCGTGACCGGGGTACCGACTATGCTGGTAGATGGAAAGTATACCGTCAGCGCGGCTACCGCCGGCAGTCACGAGAAGATGCTGGAAGTGGTGAACTACCTGGTGAAAAAGGAGCGCGCTGAGAAATAACCGTGCGGGGTGCTGCGGGTGCGGCGCCCCCTGACTCCGGTCATCCCGGTGGATGGTAATGCCATGTACAGACGCATCCAGAAACGCCTTAACGGCTGGATGGGGGTCCACGAAGGCCCCCGGGGTACCTGCTCTGGAACGGATCACGTCCCGGAATTTGAGCCCCGGCGCCACCTCCGCCTGTTAACCTTCAATATTCAGGTCGGCATCCAGACCGGGTCCTACCGTCACTATGTGACCCGCAGCTGGCAGCACTTCCTGCCCCATCGCAATCGCACCGAAAACCTGGACCGGATCGCCAACCTGTTGCGCAACTACGACGTGGTCGCCCTGCAGGAATGTGACGGCGGCAGTTTGCGCAGCGGCTACATCAATCAGGTGCAGTATCTGGCTGAAGCCAGCGGTATTCCTTACTGGTACCAGCAGTTGAACCGCAACCTGGGGCAGATTGCCCAGCACAGCAATGGTTTGCTGAGTCGCTACCGCCCTCTCGATGTGACCGAGCACAGGCTGCCCGGACTGATTCCGGGCCGGGGTGCGATTATCGCCCGTTATGGTGACATCGACGATCCGCTGGTGCTGGTCATGATGCACCTGTCCCTGAGTCGCGCCGGACAAAATCGGCAGCTGGGTTTTATTCGCGAACTCATTGCCGACTACAAGCATGTGGTTCTGATGGGCGACATGAATAATCACGCCGAGGAGTTGCTTAGCCGGACGCCCCTGAGCCAGACCGACCTGATTCCTTTGCCGGACACCGCTCACAGCTTTCCCAGTTGGCGGCCAGAGCGCGCGTTGGATCACATTCTGGTCAGCCCGTCGCTGGAAATCCGGCGTTCGGAGGTGGTGAGCTATCCGGTCTCCGATCACCTGCCCATTGCCATGGACATTGCGCTCCCCAAGGGCTACCTGGAAAAATTTCCGACATAAAAAAACCCGGCGTTCACAGGCCGGGTTTTCGGGAGCCGATCAGGATTACTTGATCTTGGCTTCCTTGTACGCAACGTGCTTGCGGACAACCGGATCGTACTTCTTGATCTCGATTTTTTCCGGCGTGTTACGCTTGTTTTTGTTGGTCGTGTAGAAGTGACCAGTACCTGCTGATGAAACCAGCTTGATTTTCTCGCGCATGATGCGGCTCCTTAGAATTTCTCGCCGCGGGCACGAAGATCGGCCAGCACAGCGTCAATGCCTCTTTTATCGATGATGCGCATGCCCTTGGTGGAAACGCGCAGCTTCACAAAACGCTTTTCTGCTTCAACCCAGAACCGGTGGCTCTGCAGATTCGGCAGGAAACGACGACGGGTATGGTTCATCGCGTGGGATACGTTATTACCAGACAGCGGTCGCTTACCGGTAACTTGACAGACTCTGGACATACTTGCCTCCGACCTGAGCTTTGGTCCTGAAAATACGAATTCGTTCAATCGCGCCTATACATGCTCGCCAGACGCTGCCAGACCAGACTGTGTTAAACGCTGGCCTGCGCTCGAGACGTTTTGGCACTGCCTGAAAATAAGGGACGCTTTTATACCAGAAGCGCCCCGCAAACGCAAAAAATTGTTGGGAAATTAGCCAGGCGGTCCGGTATTGGTCACCCAGCGGGCGGGCCGCTACATCAGTCCGCGTTCGGCCAGGGAGACCACCTCACCGTGCCCCACCACCATATGATCCAGCACCCGGATGTCGACCAGACCGAGGGCTTCCCGCAGGCGACGAGTCAGGCTGACGTCAGCCTGGCTGGGCTCGGCCACACCGGAGGGGTGGTTGTGGGCAAAGATGACGGCGGCCGCGTTCAGGTCCAGGGCCTGGCGAACCACCTCCCTGGGATACACAGCAGCCCCGTCAATCGTGCCGCGGAATAGCTCCAGGTAACGAATGACCCGGTGACGGTTGTCCAGGAACAGACCGGCAAACACTTCGTGGGGATAGGTTCCCAGACGGCTCCGCAGATACGACCGGGTGTCTTCCGGAGACCGTAGGGGATCACCCTGGCGAAGGGGTTCGTCCATTACCCGCCGGGCCATCTCCATGGCAGCCTGAACCTGTGCGAATTTTGCGGTGCCCAGACCGCGCACGCCGCAGAAATGCCGCTGCGATGCAGTCATCAGGCTACGCAGTCCACCGAACTGATCGATCAATTGTCGGGACAGCGCCATCACCGGCAGGCCGGTCGTCCCGGTGCGCAGGAATATCGCCAGTAGCTCGGCATCGGAAAGTGTGCTGGCGCCGTGGCTCAGCAGCCGTTCGCGTGGCCGTTCGTCCGTGGGCCAGTCGGAAAGGGACATGACAGAATCCTTGTCGTGATTGGGGGTCGCCGGTCTGGCCGGGCCGAACCGGATAGGCGCGTCCTGCGCCGACGCCAGTCTAGCACGTTGGCCGGACTGTCGGCAGGCGCGATCCGGTGGTATCTTAGGAAGCCGTGAAGAAGTCCCGGGCGTTCGCTGGAACAAGAACGGCCGCAGGCGTCAGGCCTGACACCGCCGCTGGTTGGCGGAAGCATTCAGGATGACATCCGGCCGACGGTGCTTCGTTCGTGTCATCGATCTCAGGGTATCAAGGCGCCCGGCTAACCGGGTCGGGCGTGTCGCCCTTGCCAGGCACAGGAATTACACAGATATGACGCAGAGACGGATTCTGCTGGGAGTCACAGGCGGTATCGCCGCCTATAAAAGCGCAGAGCTGGTCCGCCTGCTGAAGAAATCGGGCCACGCCGTACGCGTGGTCATGACGGCGGGTGCCGAGGCGTTTGTCACCCCGATGACCTTCCAGGCGCTGAGCGGTGAGCCGGTGCGCTCGGCACTGCTTGATCCGGCGGCTGAAGCCGGTATGGGGCATATCGAGCTGGCCAAATGGGCGGATCTGGTGATTGTGGCGCCGGCCTCGGCTGATTTTATGGCTCGCTTTGCCAACGGCCTGGCGAACGACCTCCTGACGACCCTTTGCAGCGCCACTGAGTCCCCGATCGTACTGGCCCCGGCGATGAACCAGGCCATGTGGAAAAATCATCGAACCCAGCGCAACCTCGCCTTGCTGGAGGCCGACCCGCAGGTCAGCCTGTGGGGGCCCGCGCTTGGCGATCAGGCCTGTGGTGATACCGGGCCGGGCCGTATGCTCGAGCCTCAGGATATTGCTGATCGGATCGATGCCCGTCTGATGGGTAAACCGGTCGCCGGTGTGCTGTCCGGGCAGCGGGTTATTATCACGGCCGGTCCGACCCGGGAGGCGATCGACCCGGTCCGGTACATCACCAATCACAGTTCCGGCAAAATGGGCTATGCGCTTGCCGAGGCGGCGCGGCGTGCAGGTGCGGAGGTGACGCTGATCAGTGGCCCGGTGAGCCTGGTCGCGCCTGATGGCGTCGGGTTGCGGTCCATCACAACCGCCGAGGAGCTGCTCGCAGCGTCTGAGTCGGCGGTGGATGACGGCTGTGACATATTCATTGCGACGGCGGCCGTAGCGGACTATCGCCCGGAGACCCGTGCCGAGCAGAAAGTGAAAAAAAGCGGCGAGCAGATCTCGCTGTCACTGGTGCGCAACCCGGATATTCTGGCGACTGTCGCGGCAAGGCCGGATGCGCCCTTTATGGTCGGTTTTGCCGCCGAGACCTCCGACATCGAGCGTTATGCCCGCGACAAACTGACGCGCAAGCGTCTTGCCATGATCGTCGCCAACGATGTCTCCCGGCCCGGCGTCGGCTTCAACAGCGATCAGAACGCGGTGACTGTGTTCTGGCCGGACGGCCAACAGTCGTTCGAGGCCCAGAGCAAAACCGGCCTGGCCACTGAGCTGGTGGCCCTCATTGCTGATCGATACCGGACGGCGCGCACCCGATGAGTGCCGCCGTGCCAGTCAGCTCAAATTTCACACTCAAGCGTTTGCATCAGGACCACGCCATGCCCAGACCGACGTTTCAGATCCGGCTACTCGATGCGCGGATCGGTGACACGATCCCGTTTCCCACCTATGCGACGGACGGCTCCGCCGGCCTCGATCTCAGGGCCTGCCTGGAGTCGCCGCTGACGCTGGAGCCGGGCGATACTCAGCTGCTGCCAACCGGGTTATCGCTGCACATTGGCGACCCGGGCCTGGCGGCAATGATCCTGCCGCGCAGTGGGTTGGGGCACAAACATGGCATCGTATTGGGGAATCTGGTGGGGCTGATTGATTCCGATTACCAGGGCGAGCTGATGGTGTCCTGCTGGAATCGCGGCAAGAGCGCCTTTACGGTCGATGTCGGTGAGCGGGTTGCGCAACTGGTTCTGGTGCCGGTTGTTCAGGCGGACTTCGAGGTTGTAGAGCATTTTGAGTCAAGCGCCCGCGGTGACGGGGGCTTCGGCTCAACCGGTACACGCTAGAACCGGTAAAGCAGAGAACGAAACGCCAACTATACTTTGGGATGAATTCGGGGCCTGGCGAACGTTTGCCGCCCCAATGACGAGAGCCGGCACTGGGCTGATTGTGATCGACCCGGCCAAGCTGGCCGACTGTGAAGCGCTTTATCAGGGGCCTCGCCCCGATTTAACCAGCGCGTTTATCGCAACTTCTGTGCCTTTGAAGGCGGTTAACATCGAGCGGACTCCACTATGAAACTCGGCAAGAAAAAAACGACGGACGAGGCCTCGGCAGCTCCGGATGACAAGCCCGCAAAAAAAACCGGGCAGTCGACCGCGGGATCCAGCCACAAAAAGCTATCCGCGATCGTTGTCCAGCAGGTACTGATTGTTCTGATCGCCGGCATCGCGGCTGCGGCCATGCTCTACCTGCTGGTGATCCAGCCTGCCTCCCGTGCGAGCCACAACGCTCAGGCCGAGGTGGTGGCGGACAATGCCGTGGCCCGGGTCGAACAGCGGCTGTCGGTGCTCAATGCCCTGGTCAACGGTTACGCCACCCGGCCCATGGTCCGGCAGGCTGTGGCCGCGGATCGGGGACTGATCAACGACATGGAAGCCGGTTTCTCCAGCCTGTTGCCGCAAGTCACCAGTGTCTTCCTGTTTCCGTATGGTGAGATTCCGGTTCGCGCCGA
>JAWVWU010000003.1:0-17198 GCA_033723595.1 Marinobacter sp.
CACTGGCTGATGCCCATACCCGGGTCGATGCCACCCCGACGTCAACCGATTAACCAACCGGATCAGGATACATGGGCTCATTGATAACAACCTCCCAGACATCGTCACCGCACGCCCGGCGGTCGCGCTCCACGGCACAGGTCATGCTCTGGGTAATGATCGCCACGCTACCCGGACTTGCTGTGCAAACCGCCTATTTCGGCTGGGGAAACCTGATCAACGTTGTGCTCTGCATCCTGGTGGCGATGGGGTCCGAAGCCCTCGTGCTGGCATTGCGCAAGCGGCCGGTCGGGTTTTATCTGAAGGACAACACCGCCGCGGTCACCGGACTGTTGCTCGGACTCGCCCTGCCACCGCTGGCTCCCTGGTGGGTGTCGGTGGTGGCGGTCGTTGCGGCCATTGTCATGGCCAAGCAACTGTATGGCGGCCTCGGGTCCAACCCGTTCAACCCGGCCATGGTCGGCTACGCGCTGGTACTGGTCTCCTTTCCGGTAGCCATGACCACCAACTGGGCGGCACCGGCCGGGCTCTGGCAGTCGGCGCCGGATCTTGGCGCCACACTCCACAGCATTTTTGCGGGCGGTCAGACGGCCATCGACGGCTACACCATGGCAACGCCACTCGACGTCTACAAACATGAGATTGGCTCCCATGTAGCCGCCGAGGTCTGGCAGAACCCGACGTTCGGCACCGGCGTGGCTCGGGGCTGGGAGTGGGTGAATGCCGCGTTTCTGCTGGGCGGTATCGGGCTTGTCGCCCTCCGCATCATCACCTGGCATATTCCAGTGAGCGTGCTCGGCGCGCTGGCGGTGATGAGTCTGGCGCTTGGCAGTAATCCGGACGTCACGGCCCCGCTGTCTCTGCATTTGCTGGCAGGAGCCACCATGCTGGGGGCATTTTTCATTGCAACGGATCCGGTATCTGCCGCCACCAGCCACCAGGGCAAGCTGATCTACGGCGCCGGCATCGGCGTTCTGTTGTACCTGATCCGGACCTGGGGCAACTACCCGGATGCGGTAGCGTTCGCGGTTCTGCTGATGAACTTTGCGGCGCCGTTCATCGATCACTACACCCAACCGCGAACCTACGGACATCGCAAGGCGCGCCGTGGCATCGCCAGCAAAGGAGCGGATTAACAAATGGCTGCCCTCGGACAATCTATTCGACGCAGCGCTGTCGGTCTCGGGCTGTTTGCCATCTTTACCGGTGGTACCATCGCCGTTACCCAGGTGATGACGGCTGACCGGATCGACCAGCAGGCGCGCAAGGCGGAAGCGGCCGCCCTGTTCGAGATCATCCCGGAAGACCGGCATGACAACGACCTGCTGAAATCGACCATCACCCTGCCCGCGGATAGCCTTCTGGGGACCAGCAAGCCCGTTCAGGCCTGGCTCGCGAAGCGCTCGGGCGAGACCACCGGCGTCATACTGCCGGTTGTGGCAGAAGAAGGCTATTCCGGTGCCATCCATCTCCTGGTGAGCATTGACCAGACCGGCCACATTCTGGGTGTGCGAGTCACGCAACATCATGAAACACCGGGCCTGGGGGACAAGATCGAAGTGCGGAAAACGCCCTGGATCACGATGTTCACCGGAGAATCCCTGGGCAACCCTCCGGCGCAGCAATGGAAGGTCGCCAAGGACGGCGGGGCTTTTGACCAGTTCACCGGGGCGACCATTACGCCACGGGCAGTCGTTAAAGCCGTCAAACAGGCCTTGATGTACTTTTCCGAGCACCGTGCCCAGTTGATGCACGCCACCTTTCAAACATCCCACAGGAGCCTGGACGATGGCGACAAAAACCAGTCTTGAGATCATTCGGGACGGGCTCTGGACCAACAATCCGGCCCTGGTCCAGGTACTGGGGTTGTGCCCGCTTCTGGCTGTCACCAGCACGGTCGTCAATGCCCTGGGGCTCGGACTGGCAACCCTGATGGTACTGACCGGATCAAACCTGGTGGTGTCGCTGATCCGTCATTTTGTGGCCGACTCGGTACGATTGCCCGCGTTTGTGATGATCATCGCCTCCCTGGTCACCTGTGCAGAAATGCTGATGCAGGCCTTTACCTACGAGCTGTACCAGATACTGGGTATTTTCATACCGCTGATTGTGACCAACTGCGCCATACTTGGCCGGGCCGACGCCTTCGCCAGCAAAAACAGGCCGCTACCGGCGGTTCTGGATGGCTTCATGATGGGCTGCGGCTTTCTGGTGGTGCTGGTCATACTGGGCGCGATGCGAGAGCTCATCGGCCAGGGTACGCTGTTCTCGGGCATGGACCTGCTGTTCGGTCCGGTCGCCGCGGACTGGGCACTGCGTCCGCTCGACAACTACCCCAACATGCTGTTCATGATGCTGCCGCCCGGCGCGTTTATCGGCCTGGGTTTATTGATTGCCCTTAAAAACAGTGTGGACGGGCAACTGGCACGCCGCCGCGCGGCCAGGGCTGAGCCGGTAGTGACCAGTGGCAGCAAGCGGGTTCGGGTCACCGGTCATGTCTCGTGATTGCAGGATAGCCAATCAATGAACAAGCAGAAAAGAACCGAAATCTTTGAGCGCTTACGGGCGGAGAACCCGTCGCCGACAACCGAACTGAACTACACCAGCCCTTTCGAGTTACTGATCGCGGTGATTCTCTCGGCCCAGGCAACGGATGTGGGGGTCAATAAGGCCACGGCGAAGCTGTTTCCGGTGGCCAACACACCGGAGGCCATTGCCAGCCTGGGCGTGGACGGCCTCAAGGACTACATCAAGACGATTGGCCTGTTTAACAGCAAGGCCGAAAACGTTATCAAAACCTGTCATCAGCTCATTGAAAAGCACGGCAGTAAAGTGCCGGATAATCGTGAGGCCCTGGAAGCGCTGCCCGGTGTCGGGCGTAAAACCGCCAATGTTGTGCTCAATACGGCGTTCGGGCAGCCGGCGATGGCGGTCGACACGCATATCTTCAGGGTGTCAAACCGTACGGGCATAGCGCCTGGAAAAAATGTACTCGAGGTGGAAAAACGCCTGATGCGACTGGTACCAGACGAGTTTCTGCTGGACGCCCATCACTGGCTGATACTTCATGGGCGCTATACCTGCATCGCCCGAAAGCCCCGATGCGGATCCTGTATTATTGAGGACCTGTGCGAATTCAGGCACAAGACCGAATAAGTCGAGCGCTTCTGACGTCGTCTATGACAAGCGCACGCTCGTCAGCTCATTGAACTCACGCCAGCATCGACCGGAGTTGGCCAGCCATGCACCAAGTCGGCTCCATTGTTAACCGGGTCCGCCCTGTTTTGCTTGAGATAACCGGTTTTTTACGCCGGCATGCCTGGTTGGTGGGCCTGTTCGGGTTCAGTTCGGGGTTGGCCAGCTTTCTGCTGGTACAGCGCACGGCGTACGTTGCCGCCATACTGGCGGGACTGATGCTGGCCAGCTGGATCTGGTTAATCCTTGAAAACAGCGTGCGCCGGGGTGTGGTGCGATGGCTGGGGCTGGACGTACCACCACCCTTGCTGACGCTCGCGACACAGCTTATTCACCAGGAAAGCCTCTTTTTTGTACTGCCCTTTTATCTGTTGACCACTACCTGGACAGATCCGCAGGCACTATTCACCGTGCTTATTATCTTTGCTGCGATCACGTCCATTCTTGATCCTTTGTACCATGGACAATTGGGACGCCGCCGCTGGCTTCTCATGGCTTTCCACACGCTGACGTTATTCAGCCTGTTGTTAACCGCCCTGCCTCTGATTCTTCACGTCAGCACCACACAGAGCTTTTACTGGTCGCTCGGAACCGCCACGCTGCTGTCGTTTCCCAGCCTCTCCAGAGCATTGAAATTTGAAGGTCGCTGGCGCAGCGTTGCCCTCGTGGCGCTTGGCCTTGCAATTGCATCGGCGGCATGGCTCGCCCGCCCCTGGATACCCCCCGCGACGCTCTGGCTTACCCATGCGGCCGTGACGCAAACCTTTGACGAAGTCAATCGCGAGCCGGGCCGGCCCCTGGCCTCTATTGCCACTACCGACCTCAGGGCCGGGCGCCTGTATGCGTTTACGGCGATTCGGGCGCCTCGGGGACTGCATGAACCGGTTGTTCATGTCTGGCTACACAACGGTCACGAGGTCGATCGTATTCCGCTGGATGTCACGGGCGGCAGGCGTTCGGGGTATCGAGCCTGGACCTACAAGTCGGTGTTCCCGGAAACCGCGACAGGTCACTGGCAGGTCAAAGTGATCACAGAGGACGGGCAGATGATCGGGCAGATATCGTTTGATGTAACGGCCAGCGGCCCTACCCGTTACAAAACCGAGGACTCGGCTTGGCAGCAGGTGCTGAAAGGACTGCATCCGGCCTACAGCAGGCCTCGGGGTCCTTGATCCGATCAGCCCCGGGCAGGCACCAGCAGGAACGCCGCTAAACGACGGGAGGCATCGGGCAAACCGGGTTGTGGCAGTGCGGGCAGGAAACCTGTCATGTCCGCACTGCCACTGGCCGATGACTGAACGCTCATCGCACCGGTGTGATTACTTGTCGCCACCCAGCATGCTCTTTTTAAGGCTTTCCTGAGCCGGCTCGTCAGAGAGCCAGATGCCGAACAGAGCTTTTTTGAAGGCCATACCCTTGATCACGCCACGCTCGGTGCCGTTTTTCATCACGTGAACGCCGCTACCGGGCAGGTACACCAGATCAAAAACGTCGCCTTCCTTGATCTCTTCCGAAAACACGTCGAGAAACTTGTCTACCTCATCCTTGATCGGTGCAATGTTGTCACCGGTGGAGTTTTCGAACCCTTCCATGGTGGCGGAGGTCATGCGGTCGCTGGTGATCATACCGGAGATGATGTGAAGCTTGATGGCCTGAGGCTCATCAGCGGACACGATCGCACGGGCATCCGAGCTCTTGCTTTGCAGATACAGGCCGCCCACGTAGAGGTCGAGGAACCACTTTGACCGGGTACCAGCCCCGTTGAGAACCAGGTCAGACCCTGCAGCGGAGAATGAATCCGGAATATTCACGTCTTCAATCGTCACTGCGCTGGCCGAGCTCGCGATGCAAAAACTCAGCAACAGTGAAGACAACATCAGTGACAGAACCTTGTTCATCTTGCTTTCCCTTTTCCAGACGTTCGTTGTTATGGATGGCGTTGATCGCGTAATGGCAATCACCCGGCCCGGATTTTAACAGTGCTTTTTGCGATCCCCTATTACACGGTTCTCATTTACAGCGGTATAAAAAAACCGGCTCCCTGTCGGGGCCGGTTTTTCTGACGGCGGACCGCGTTACTTGAACAGCATCGGGCCTGACAGCCCTTCCTTCTCGAGAATCTCACGAAGACGACGCAGGGCTTCAACCTGGATCTGGCGTACGCGTTCGCGGGTCAGGCCGATCTCCTGGCCCACCTCCTCCAGTGTGCTGGTCTGATAGCCGCGCAGACCGAACCGGCGTGACAGAACCTCCTGCTGCTTGTCACTCAACTGGTCAATCCAGTTCTCGATACACCCCCGCATGTTGTTGTCTTGCAACAAATCCGCCGGATCAGATGCGGCTTCGTCCGCCACGGTGTCGAGCAAGGACTTCTCGCCGCTGTTACCAATCGGGGTATCCACGGAGGCGACGCGCTCGTTCAGACCGAGCATCCGCTTCACGTCAGATACCGGCTTATCGACCATCTGGGCAATTTCTTCGGCCGACGGCTCGTGGTCAAGCTTCTGGGTCAACTCACGGGCAGCCCTGAGATACAGGTTCAGCTCCTTGACCACATGAATAGGTAACCGAATGGTGCGGGTCTGATTCATAATCGCCCGCTCGATGGTCTGCCGAATCCACCAGGTTGCGTAAGTCGAGAACCGGAAGCCGCGCTCCGGATCAAATTTCTCGACGGCCCGAATCAGACCAAGATTGCCTTCCTCGATCAGATCGAGCAGCGTCAGACCGCGGTTGACGTACCGGCGAGCGATCTTGACCACCAGTCGCAGGTTGCTCTCAATCATCCGTTTGCGCCCTGATTCCTCGCCTTTTCGGGCCAGGCGGGCGAAATAGACCTCTTCCTCGGGCGTCAGTAGGGGAGAAAAACCAATTTCGTTGAGGTACAGCTGCGTCGCATCCAGCTGCTTCTGGGCACCGAAATAACGTCCGGGACCACGAATGGCAAACTCTTCGCGCTCGGTTCCGGTGTCTGCAACGGCCGCGTCCTTTTCACTGCCCTCCATGGTTGTTGTGTCGTCATCCGACTCTTCAACGTCTGAAACTCGATCAACAATGAGCTCTTCGTGTTCTGCTGACATAGTGCTAGCCCCGCCTTTCAATGACCCTGTATTTTTCACTCACCGGCTTTTTATTATCGTGAGCGCCTGCTGCCGTTATTGCTCTTCTAGTATCAGGACATCTTTGTTCACAGGGTCTGTCGTCGAAACGGCGACCCCTGATTATTGTTCTGGCTGTTGCCCGGACAGGCAGACGTTACCGCGGGGGCAGATACGGAATCGGGTCCACCGGGTTTCCGTTCCTGCGTATCTCGAAGTGCAGCTTGTTACGATCTGCACCGCTGTGTCCCAGTTCGGCAATGACCTGGCCGGCCTTTACGTTGTCACCCTCCTGCACCAAGATCTTGCGGTTGTGCGCATAAGCACTCAAAAAGTGCTCGTTGTGATTCACGATGATGAGATTGCCGTAACCCAGCAGCCCGTTGCCCGCATACACCACGTTACCGGATGCGGCGGCGCGAACCGGATCACCGGAATTTCCGGCAATATCAAGGCCTTTGTTGACTTTGCCGGATGTTGAAAATCCTGCAAGTACGGTGCCAACGTGTGGCCAACGCCATTCGATACCGGACACCACCTGGGTCTGATCGGCCAGCGGAGCAGACCGGACCGGCGCGCGTTCGACGGTGGGACGGGGTTCCGGTTCTGGCGCATGGACAACGACTCGGTGAGTGGTTTCGTGGGTGGGTTGCGACGGGCGGGCGGGGCCGTCGGGTACCTTGCCACGCAGATCAAGCCTGAGAACCTGCCCTGCCCGCAAGTTGTATGGCGGGTCGATACCATTGGCGTCACCCAACTCGCGGTAATCCCGGCCATAGCGCCAGGCGATGCTGTACAGGGTTTCACCCGGTTGAACGACATGACGCCCCCAATAGACCGGCGGGTTGTAGAGGTCATCACGGTAGATATCCGCGGTATTGCAACCGGTGAGCAGGACACAGCAGAGACCGAGAACAGGCAGGAGACGTTTCAGGGAGACCGACGTCCGCCACGCCCGGTTTGCAGAGCCAGCCCGGACAGGCCGACTCCGTCCGGGGGATCGGAGGCAGACGTGACGGTTAAACAACACAGGTATATGCAACGCCTTTTATATTTAAAATTGATATTAAAAATAGCGTGTTTTATAAAGTAAACGCGATAACTCGCTAATTTATTGCATATTTTGTGAGCGAATCCAAGTTACCTTTCGGCCACAGGTGTTACCCAGCGAAACATCCAGAGTGTGCTAAAAGTAACAGTCCATGGGTGGACGCAGTCACAGGCAGGCCCCGGGATCTCATTCAACCCTGTTGCGCACGACGACTCAGTCGAGCCGCCAACCACTCGATCACCAGCACCAGAACCAGACCGATAATGGCGGCGATTGCCGCGTGCAAGACCTGTGCAGAGGCGCCGGTCAGTTCGGCGTAATGACCGGGCGACACATTGATTTCATTGAGCGGTACCTGATGGCCGGCATGGTTGGTCCGCCAGCTCAACACTTCCTTCCAGGGCCAGACCTTGTTCAGTGCGCCCACCATAATGCCCGTCAACAGAGCCAGCATCCTGTCGTGAAAGCGGTGAATAGCCCAGGTCAGTAATCGGGCAATGGACAACAGACCGGCGACACATCCGGCCGCGAACAGGCCCAGCGAGACCAGGTCAAAGGACTTCACTGCCGCCAGAACGTGACTGTACATGCCCAGCACCAGAAGAATGAAGCTGCCAGAAATTCCCGGCAGGATCATGGCACAGATAGCCAGTGCGCCGGACCCGAACAGAATCAACGGGGTCGGCGTTATGTCACCGGCCGACAGAGTGGTCACCCACCAGGAAAATGCCGCCCCGATGACCATGGGAATCAGCAGGTTCAGGGCCGGTTCACGAACCGTCCGTACTACATGCCAGACCGACGCCACGATGAGTCCGAAGAAGAAACTCCAGAGGATCACCGGATAATCGATCAACGCCTGGCTGATGGCAGACGCCAGGGTCGCGACGCTGATCAAAATACCGCTGAGCAGCGCGACGAGGAAATTGCCATCGCAGCGCTGCCAGAAAACGCTCACCCGGCCCCGACAAAGCTCACGGGTAAACGCCGCAGGGACCTGATTGATGGCTTCAAGCAGACGGAAATAGATGCCCGTAATAAAAGCGATCGTACCGCCCGAGACGCCGGGCACAATGTCTGCCGCACCCATGGCGACGCCGCGAAGCAGTATCCCGAGCGCTTGCCGCCAGGACAAGGGCGTGGACGCTGAGTCCGGAGGCGACTGCGTTGTCTGTCGGTCGGTCATCGAATCACTCCGGACAGCAGGGGTACAAAGCGCACAGGTTCAATCTCCGTAATGTCAAAGTCGTCACCCCGGCGTACTGCCTGGACGAGCATCTGGGTTTCTTCTCCGACAGGCGCAACCATGACGCCCCCCTCACTCAATTGCATCAACAGGTCCCGGGGCAACTCCCGCGGTGCTGCGGTAATGATGATGCCATCAAAGGGTGCCCGGTCCGGCCACCCGATGCCACCATCGGCATGACGCAACTGGGCGTTGCGCAGACCCAGCGTGCGTAATCGCTCGCGGGCCCGATCCTGAAGGGGCCTGATTCGTTCAACGCTGTATACCGATGCCACCAGACGGGCCAGGATAGCGGTCTGATAGCCCGAGCCGGTTCCGAGTTCAAGTACGGTTTTCGGCTCGTGGCGCATCAGTACCTCGGTCATGCGTGCCACGATGTAGGGCTGGGACAGGGTCTGGCTGTAGCCAATCGGCAGTGCGGTGTCTTCGTAGGCCCGGTGAGACAGGGCCTCGTCGAGAAAAATATGGCGTGGTATCTCGGCCATGGCATCCAGTACCTTTTCGTCCCGGATACCCGATTCGCGCAGCCGTTGAATCAGGCGGGCCCGGGTTCGCCTTGAGGTCATCCCGATGCCCTGAAGCTCTGCCGTCATCCGCGAACCTCCGCGACCCACTCACGCAGGGAGTCAAGCGCCTCATGTCGCGTCATGTCCACCTGAACCGGGGTTATGGACACGAAGTTATGCTGTACCGCGTGGAAGTCGGTGCCGGGGCCAGCATCGTGCCCCACACCGGGGGCACCGATCCAGTAGCGCGCCCGGCCTCTCGGACACGTCACCGGAACCGCACCCTCCGCACGATCACGATGCCCCAGGCGAGTGACCTCGAACCCGGCAATGTCCGACCAGGGCACATCCGGCACATTGACGTTGAGGATGCAACGCGGCCCCAGGTTCAGGGCCAGCTTCTGTTCGAGCAGCGCCCTGACCACCCGGGCGGCGGTCTCATAGTGATAGTGCCCATCGTTGACCAATGACACGGCGATCGCGGGCAGTCCGAGATTTCTGCCCTCAGTGGCCGCCGCGACCGTCCCCGAATAAATCACATCATCGCCCAGATTGGCGTGGGTATTGATGCCCGATACGACCCGGTCAAACCCTTGCTCAAACAGGCCGTTCACCGCCAGATGAACGCAGTCTGTCGGAGTCCCGTCAAGCGAGTAAAATCCGCTGGGGTGACGATCAACGGTCAACGGCCGATTGAGTGTCAGGGCATTGCTTGCCCCGCTGTGATCCCGGTCCGGGGCTACCACTTCCAGATCGGCGATGCCTTCCAGCCCCTCGAACAGTGCTTTCAGGCCGGGTGAGTGAACGCCGTCATCATTGGATAACAGGATACGCAAAGTCTTCTCCGCTAGCTGCTGCGACCGGTTCAGGCTGCCGGTCATGATTCTTGTTACACAGGCTAATATGCCTTGTTTAAGCGTCTTCCGCGAGCCCGGCTGCCCCACCGGACCGGTCGTGGATGGTAAAAATATCCGCCAATACACTGGTGGCGAATTGTCCCGGCAGCAGCCCGAATGACAGTGCCAGCGTCGTTTCATCCAGCCACCGCCAGCTCAATGTGTCCGGGAACAGTACCAGAGGTCTCCGCTCGGGCTTCATCCGTGTCTCGGAAAATACATGCACCAGTTGCGGGTGACGACTTACGACGGATCGCTCGAGTTCGCCCTGGGGACCGGTCGCGTCGGTTCCGCCGTCTCCCCAAAGAGGCCCTGTTGGCCCCGACGCGTCAGGCTCGCCGGTCAGCGCGTTACGCCAGTTGTCCAGCGCGACACGCTCCGCCAGTACTTCATTGAACAGCCAGGAACGGGCCGCCGAAAAATAGAGCCCGGTGCGGCTGTTGCGTCCGCGTTGCCGACCGGGCCTGAGTCGCACCGCCTGCCTGAGATTGTTACCACCCCAGCCAAAACGCTGGGGTCCATAATAGTTAGGACACCCGGCGACCTGCAGCTGCCCGAGACGCTGGTCAACCCATGACCGGTCACCGTCGACCTCCGTCAGAACAAGATCAAACCGGTTACCCTGATGATCTCCGCGGCGCAGCTTGCGAGGAAAGCGACACGCGGCAAGCACCGTATGAAGCTCAGCCACCGCATCAAGAAACCCGGAATCGGCGGCCGTCATTCCGGGTCGATACACGCTGAACCACTGACGCGTCACAGCGTGCCGGTCTTTCAGGCCACAAAAGCCAATATCATGTGGTTTGCAGCCCGACAGTCTGGCCAGTTCCCGGGCAACGTAGTCGGTATTGTCGCCGCGCTTCTCGATCCGGATAAACAGGTGTTCGCCAGAACCGGGAATCAGGTCGGTTTTTTTGTCGAACGCCAGTTCGGCCGGCAGCCCCTCCAGATCAAGCTCCTCGTCCACCTGAAAGTGAGCGTCAACCGCCTTGATGGAGGCACTGGCCAGACGCTTACCGGACGTTGTCGGCCAGTCCAGGCGCCATTCCGGTTCCGGGTTCACGATCTGCGCTCAAGGAGACACACCGCCTGACAGGCGATGCCTTCGCCCCGGCCAGTAAACCCCAGGCGCTCCGTGGTGGTTGCCTTGACGCTGACACAGTCGATGTCCACCCCGAGATCGTCGGCGAGGTTTGCGCGCATGGGCCGAACGTGCGGCGCCATCTTGGGCGTTTCGGCAATAATCGTGGCGTCTGTATTGACCACCTGAAAGCCGAGCGCATGGATTTTAGCCACGACCTGCCTGAGCAACACACGACTGTCGGCGTCGGCCCACTCATCACTGGTATCCGGGAAGAAATGGCCAATATCGCCCAGCGCCAAGGCTCCCAGCAGAGCGTCGGCGACAGCGTGCAGCAACACGTCGCCATCCGAATGCGCTTTCAATCCGGCGTGGTGGGGAATCCGGACACCACCAAGTACAACGCTGTCGCCCTCGGTAAAGGCGTGGACATCAAAGCCCTGACCGATTCTCATGATAACGACTCTCCTGTGTCCGGCTGGTTACAGGCAGCCAGCCGATCCAGCACTAATTCAGCAATGGCCAGATCCCCGGGCCATGTGATCTTGAGGTTGTCCGAGCGCCCCTGAACCAGCGCAGGCCGCTTTCCCGTGTGCTCAATGGCCGAAGCCTCGTCGGTCACCGGCACACCGGCGTTCGCCGCAGCGCGCAGGGCCGACCGCAGGGCGCCGAGGCGGAACATTTGCGGCGTCAGAGCGCGCCACAGGTCCTGGCGGTCGACCGTCGCAGCGACCTGTTGGTCGCTGGTTGCCCGCTTGAGGGTATCGGTGACCGGCGACGCCAACAGCCCCCCAACCGGATGTCCTGACACCTCAGTGATCAGTCTGTGCAAGTCGCCCTGTGCCACGCAGGGTCTGGCAACATCATGAACCAGCACCCAGTCCTCCGGCGACGCGCGTTGGCTGAGCAGAGCCAGCGCGGCGCTGACCGAGTCCTGTCGGGCTGAACCACCGGCACAGGTTACTATGCGTGCATCGCGGCAACTGTCGGTCGTCGTCCACCAGCGATCATCGGCATGGAGCGCCACGACACAACCGGCAAACAGGTTGCCATCGAGCAGTCGGGAGAGCGTAATATCGATCACGGGGCGCTGCCGGATTTGCAGGTATTGTTTGGGCAGCGAGGACTGCATGCGTTGGCCGATGCCTGCAGCGGGCACGACCAGCCAGTAGCGTGGGCTGTTCATGGCATCGTCACTGAAACGGATGAATTCAGGGCTCGACCACCAGGAAAAAGGTTTCGTTCTTGCCAACCAGGCCGAGATTGGTGCGTGCCCGTTCTTCGATGGCACCTTGCCCGCTTCGCAAATTGCGGACTTCGGCGTAAAGCCGGCCGTTGCGGGTCGCCAGGTGAGCGTTTTCCTGGCGCTGATCGGCGATGGTCTTCTCCAGGCTCCAGACCTGCGCAAAGCTGCCCTCGCCTACCCACAGTCTTACCTGCAGCAGGAGAATCAGCACAGCCATGACGGACCACAACCATTTCATTCCTGACGTTTCCTTGTTTACCCACAAAACCCGAAGGATAGCGCAAAGCCGCAGGCTCAGCGATACCCTTCGCAGTCTAGTTCAGTCGCGGTGGTTTGGCGATATTCCTCAGCCCTGTCCCTTGATTTCAACCAGGCCCCGGTACGGCGCCTTGCCGTCCAACGCTTCTTCAATCCGCAACAGCTGGTTGTACTTGGCCACCCGGTCGGAGCGGCACAGCGATCCGGTCTTGATCTGACCGGCACAGGTCGCTACCGCCAGATCGGCGATGGTGGTGTCCTCGGTTTCCCCTGAACGGTGAGAAATAACCGCGGTGTAGCCGGCATCCTGGGCCATCCTGATCGCGTCCAGGGTCTCACTGAGGCTACCGATCTGATTGAATTTGATCAGTATGGAATTGGCAATACCTTCGTCGATACCCCGCTTGAGGATGCGGGTGTTGGTCACGAACAGGTCATCACCGACCAGTTGCACCTTGTCGCCAATCTTCCGGGTCAACGCCGCCCAGCCTTGCCAGTCGCTCTCGTCCATGCCGTCTTCCACCGACACAATCGGGAAGCGGTCACACAGGCCCGCCAGGTAATCGGCAAATTCCTCGGCGTTGTAGGTCTTGCCTTCTCCGGAAAGGTTGTACTGGCCGTCCTTGAAAAACTCGGACGACGCACAGTCCAGCGCGAGGGTAATATCCTTGCCAAGCGTATACCCGGCGTTTTCGACCGCCTCCCGGATGACCGCAAGCGCCGCTTCATTGGAGGGAAGATCCGGAGCAAAGCCGCCCTCATCACCCACCGCCGTGTTGAGCCCCTTCGCTTTCAGAACCTTCTTCAGGGCGTGGAAAATTTCAGCACCCATGCGCAGGGCTTCCGCGAATGAGGAAGCGGTGACCGGCTGGATCATGAATTCCTGAATATCAACGTTGTTGTCGGCGTGCTCGCCACCGTTGAGGATATTCATCATGGGCACCGGCATGGAAAACTTTCCGGGCGTTCCGTTGAGCTCGGCAATATGCTCGTAGAGCGGTTTACCCAGGGCCGTCGCGGCCGCCTTCGCAGCCGCAAGCGAAACCGCAAGAATGGCATTGGCACCGAGGTTGGCCTTGTTGTCAGTGCCATCCAGCTTGATCATGATGCCGTCGACGTCGCGTTGGTTGGCGGCGTCCTGTCCCAACAGGGCGTCCCGAATACGGGTATTGATGGCTTCAACGGCCTTTCTCACGCCCTTCCCAAGGTACCGCGACGGATCCTGATCGCGCAGCTCGAGCGCCTCACGGGAGCCGGTGGACGCGCCAGACGGTGCACAGGCCCGGCCCAGAGTGCCATCCGTCAGGATAACGTCGGCTTCGACCGTCGGGTTGCCACGGGAGTCGAGTACTTCACGAGCTTTGATATCAGCGATGGTAGTCATTGGCAGAGTCTCCAAAACATTCAAAGGTTCAGATCAATCAGGTAGCAACAGGCGTCAGCCAATCCGGCCATTGGCCCGGATGACCAGCACGCTCAGTGTGTATCCAGCGGCGCAAAGCCCTTGACCAGATCGTCAACGGCCTTCACCTGTGTCAGGAACGGTTCCAGCTGACTGAGTCTCAGCGCACAGGGGCCGTCACATTTGGCGTTATCCGGATCGGGATGCGCTTCGAGAAACAGGCCGGCCAGTCCCTGAGACATGCCTGCCCGTGCCAGTTCAGCGACCTGAGCGCGGCGCCCGCCGGCAGAGTCGGCCCGACCACCGGGCATTTGCAGGGCGTGGGTCACATCGAAAAACACCGGGTGGCCGAACGACTTCATGATGCCAAACCCGAGCATGTCGACCACCAGGTTGTTGTATCCAAAACTGGTGCCACGCTCGCAAAGAATGATGCGTTCGTTGCCCGCCTCTTTGCACTTGCGAATGATGTGCTGCATCTCCTGGGGTGCGAGAAACTGGGCTTTTTTGATGTTGATGACCGCCCCGGTCCGGGCCATTGCCTCGACCAGGTCTGTCTGCCGGCTCAGGAACGCCGGCAACTGGATGATGTCGCAGACTTCCGACGCGGGCTGGGCCTGCCATGGCTCGTGAACATCGGAAATGATCGGCACATCGAAGCGAGTCTTGATGTCCTGCAGGAGCTTCAGCCCCTCTTCCAGGCCCGGGCCACGGAACGAGTGTATCGACGACCGGTTGGCCTTGTCGAAGGACGCCTTGAACACGTAGGGAATACCGAGCTTGCGGGCCACCTCAACATAGGCTTCCGCCACTTCGAAGGCCAGGGTCCGGGATTCCAGCACGTTCATGCCGCCAAACAGGACAAACGGCCGATCGTTCGCGATGTCAATATTGGAGACGGTAACGGTTTGCTGATCCATGGATTTGCTCATTCCTGTCGTACAAAACCGGATAGTAGAAAGAGCGACGCCGGCACAGAGCAAATCTGGCCGACGTCGGGACTAAGACTGCTTGGCGCGCTGACGATCCAGCGCCGCGTTCACGAAACCACTGAACAGAGCGTGGCCATCACGGGGCGTTGAGGTGAACTCCGGATGGAACTGGCAGGCCACGAACCAGGGATGGTCCGGCACTTCAACCACTTCGACCAGCGCGTCGTCCATGGAGCGACCGGCAACCCTGAGCCCGGCCTTTTCCAGTTCGGGCAGGTAATGGTTATTGACCTCATACCGGTGACGATGGCGCTCACGAATCACCGATTTGCCGTAACAGGCCTCAATCGTCGAGCCGGGCGTCAGACGACAGTCCTGACCGCCCAGCCGCATGGTCCCGCCAAGGTCGGACTCGCTGGAGCGCTGCTCGCGTTCGCCGCTGGCATCGAGCCATTCGGTGATCAGACCAACGACAGGCGACGGTGTATGTTCGCGGAATTCGGTACTGTGCGCGTCTTTGAGTCCGGCGACATTGCGGGCGTATTCAATGACCGCAACCTGCATCCCCAAACAGATGCCCAGGTAAGGCACCTTATTTTCGCGGGCGTATTGTACGGTGCGTATTTTGCCTTCCACGCCACGCTCGCCAAAGCCGCCCGGAACCAGAATTGCGTCGGCTGATGCCAGAACACCGGTACCGTCGCGCTCAATGTCTTCCGAATCGATGTACTGCATCTTGATTCGCGTCCGGGTCTTGATACCCGCGTGCAGGAGCGACTCGATCAACGACTTGTAGGCGTCCAGCAGTTCCATGTACTTGCCGACCATCGCAATGGTGACCTCATGGTCCGGATTCAGCTGGGACTCAACCACCGCATCCCATTCGCTCAGGTCCGCCGGGCCGGCGTCCAGATTGAAACGGTCGATCACGATCTGATCCAGACCGAATCCGTGGAGCATGCGGGGGATCTCGTAAATAGACCGCGCATCCTGCATCGGGATGACCGCGCGCTCTTCGACGTTGGTAAACAGAGCAATTTTGCGGCGGGAACTGATATCAACCTCGTGCTCTGACCGACATAGAAGAATGTCCGGCTGCAGGCCGATAGACCGCATCTCCTTCACCGAATGCTGGGTCGGCTTGGTTTTCACCTCGCCCGCCGTCGCGATGTAGGGCACCAGGGTCAGATGCATGAACAGCGCGCGCTGGGCGCCCACCTCCACCTTCAACTGACGGGTCGCCTCCAGGAACGGTAGCGACTCAATGTCACCGACCGTACCTCCGATTTCAACAAGCGCCACATCGGCGCCCGCAGCGCCCTCCACAACCCGACGCTTGATCTCATCGGTGATATGGGGGATGACCTGAACGGTACCGCCGAGATAGTCGCCCCGGCGCTCCTTGCGGATCACCTCTTCATAGACGCGGCCGCTGGTAAAGTTGTTGCGGCAGGTCATGGGTGTCCGGATGAAGCGTTCGTAGTGGCCCAGGTCCAGATCCGTCTCTGCGCCATCTTCGGTGACAAAAACTTCACCGTGCTGGAACGGGCTCATGGTACCGGGGTCCACGTTGATGTATGGGTCCAGCTTGAGGATGGTGACCTTCAGGCCTCGTGCCTCCAGGATCGCAGCCAGGGAGGCCGATGCGATACCTTTCCCCAAGGAGGACACGACACCGCCGGTGACGAAAATATAACGCGTCATGCAGATTCCGTGTGATTTATCTGGTTCGGTGAAGGAGGGAGATTGTCATCTCAAGATGGGACGCCAGACTACCAGAAGCTCGCCACCTTCTCAATTAAAATCCCGCTCGCAGACGACTCGCCAACCGCTCGTCGGTGTGGCTCCAGTATAGCCTGCTGCCAGCCACAGGTCCCCTACTGCGATCAGCTGATCCTCGTGCCAGACCAGCGGCAGTCGGGTGCGATCCCAGGGCGGTACATCCTTGTCCTGGAGCCATTTTTTCAGCGGACGCGACGGCCCTTGCTGGCGCTCGCGGATGCGCTCGCCACCCTGACGCGGGGTAATCCGGAACGACGCAGGCGTCGCCTGGCCGGCGCCGGTAACACGCAATCGGAAGTCACCCCAGGCCACCTCTGCACCCGGCGTCAATTCCAATATACCTTGCGGCACCGGGGCCCGATCAGGGACTCGGTATAAACAACCGTTGTAGCGACGCACCGCGTATCCCTGACCACGAATTTCCGGTACGCCGTCGTTACCGGCGCGCAGCAATGCGGGCACCGAACGGTCCCAGTGGCGCATGGAGGGAACGGGCAAACCGGCC
>JAWVWU010000004.1:0-15741 GCA_033723595.1 Marinobacter sp.
GGAAGGGCTGGAAACGCTCGATGACCTGGCCAGGTACATCAACGGCGGTGGCCGATTCCGCTTTGCCGCCAGTGCTGAATTCGTCGATTCGGCCAGTGCACTGCCGGCCTTCCAGAAGGCCTATGGCTTCAAGCTGTCTTCTGATCAGTTGCTGATCCTGTCCGGTGGTAACACCGCGGCTACGCTGCGGGCTGCCGCGCTGAACAGTAATGACGTCAACGGCGCGATGACCTATGGCACGGATGGTGGGCTCAATGCGCTGGATCTCAAGGTCATGCGGGACACCAAGGGCGTGCAGCCGGTTTACCAGCCAGCGCCGATTGTCCGGGGCGAGGTCCTGAAAGCCTATCCGAAGATTCCCGAGATACTGGCGCCGGTCTTCGCGGCGCTGGACCTGGAGACCTTGCAGCAGCTCAACGGTGAAGTGGCGGTCAACGGCGTACCGCCGGCGCAGGTCGCCAAGGATTTCCTGGACGGGCTGACCGGAGACTGAATGTTCTCTTCACCCAACCGCGTGCTTGTCGTGTTGGGGGTGTTCACGCTGATACTTGCGTGGGTGCTCGATTTCGGCGTGATCCAGCCGAACCGGATCGTGGCTGGCACTGGCTACGGTCTCGGCGACGCGCTGGGGCTGTTGGCCAGTTCGCTATTCAGCGCCGGCATGGTCGTGGTGCTGTGGCTGGCCAGCGTCGCGCGTCGGTATCGCTACCCGGCGCTCACGGCTTTGCTGGTTGTGCTGTTGCTTGCGTTGCCCTGGGGGCTGGCGCTGTTTGCCGAGCGCCATTTGCCCGGCAGTTCCGCCTACGCCCGAACCGCGATGGGTGCGGGTTTCTGGTGTCTGTTGTTCCTGCCCACCCTGATGCTCGGGGAATGCCTGCAACGTCTGGGGGCCGGTCGTGGCGTCGCTCTGCTCCTGCTGGCGCTGGTGATCCTGTCCTGGGCGCTGGCGATCACCTCTGGTGACATCGACAGCCTGTCCCTCCTGAAAGAATACGCTGCCCGCCCCGACCAGTTCCGCGCTGCCCTGTGGGATCACCTCGCCCTCGCCCTGAGTGCGGTGGCCATCAGCCTGGTCCTCGCGTTCGCCCTGGCGCTGTTGATGATCCGGCGTGAGCGCTGCCGGCGCCCGGTGTTCGGGGTGGTCAGCTTTCTTCAGACCATCCCCAGTCTCGCCCTGTTCGGCCTGTTGATTGCGCCGCTCAGCGCCCTGTCTGATACCTTCCCGGTGCTCAAGCAACTGGGTGTCCAGGGCATCGGCTGGGCGCCCGCGTTGCTGGCCCTGATCGCCTACAGTCTGTTGCCCATGGTTCGCAATAGCTATGTCGCGCTGACCGGGGTATCGCCGGCCTTGCTGGAAGCCGGGGAGGGCATGGGCATGAATCCACGGCAGCTGTTTTTCCGGGTCAAGCTGCCGCTGGCGATGCCGGTGATCATCGAAGGCGTGCGGGTGACCACGATCCAGGCCATCGGACTCACCGCGGTGGCCGCGCTGATTGGTGCCGGCGGTTTTGGCAAATTCATCTTTCAGGGGCTTGGGCAGGCTGCTATGGAGCTGGTTGTACTGGGTGCCCTGCCAACGGTATTGCTGGCCCTGCTGGCCGATGCGGTGCTGTCGGCCCTGTCCGCGGCCATGAGGAGTGCGCGATGATAGAACTGAAGGGAGTAAGCCGGCGGTTCGGCGACGCCCTGGCCGTCAGCAATCTCAGCCTGACGGTGGAAACCGGTGAAGTGTGCGTGCTGGTGGGGAGTTCAGGCTGTGGCAAGTCCACGACCCTGCGCATGATCAATCGCCTGCTGCCAAGCACCGCCGGCGAGATTCTGGTGGACGGCAAAAACGTTCGCGATACCGACCTGCAGACATTGCGGCTCAACATGGGCTACGCCATCCAGGGCACCGGCCTGTTTCCGCACTGGACCGTGGCACGAAATATTGGCCTGGTTCCGGGGCTGCTGAAATGGCCGGATGAGCGGATTCGCGAACGGGTGGAGGAGCTGTTGCAGCTACTGGGTCTGAATCAGGACGGCTTCGCCGACAAATACCCACACCAGCTCTCTGGCGGTCAGGCCCAGCGGGTTGGTGTGGCCCGAGCATTGGCGGCGGACCCCAACATCCTGTTGATGGACGAGCCGTTCGGGGCGCTTGATGCCATTACCCGGGAAACACTGCAAAACGAAATGCTCCGCATCAAGCAGCAGCTCGGCAAGACCACCGTGTTCGTCACCCACGATATCGATGAGGCACTCCGGCTGGCGGACCGGATCGCCGTGATGGACCAGGGCCGGTTGATCCAGTACGACACGCCGGAAACCATTCTGCGCCGGCCCGCGTCCCTGTTCGTCGAGACGCTGGTTGGCAGTCAGGACCGGGGGCTGAAAATGACGGGGCTGCAGCGGGTCGGTGATGCCATGCAGCGCCATCCACACCCGCGCCCCCACGATCTGGACCGCCCCGGCGTGAGCGAGCATGAAACCCTGCGTCAGGCCCTGTCACTGATGCTCTGGCAGGGATCAGAGTCGCTACCGGTGACGGATGCCGAGGGGGCGGAGATCGGTGTCATCACCCGGGCGCGCATCTGGGCAGGGGGGCAGTAATGGCGATCTGGCGGGCGCCTTTGATCTGGTTGGTCATCCTGCTGGTCAGTGCCGGACTGATGCCGGATCTGGTGCGCATGCTATTTCCTGATCAGTCGTCACTGGTGTATCAGCGCGACAGTTTTCTGTGGTTGTTGCAACACCATGTGCTGCTGGTCGTGGCCTCTGCGTCGGTGGGCACCGTGCTGGCGGTGCTCGCGGGTGTGATGGTGACGCGCAGCTGGGGGCGTGACTTTCTGCCGCTGGTCAGCCAGATTGCCTCAATTGGCCAGACCGTGCCGCCGGTCGCGGTGCTGGCCCTGGCCGTGCCGATACTGGGGTTTGGCGACGGGCCCACGGTCATGGCGCTGCTGCTGTATGGCCTGCTGCCGATTTTGCGTAATACGCTGGCCGGACTGGACGGCATTCCCGCGTCGGTAACCGAGGCGGCTCGCGGCATGGGTATGTCCTCTACACAGGTGCTGCTGCAAACCGAACTGCCCCTGGCCGGCCGGGTGATTCTGGCGGGGATACGCACCTCGGTCACGATCAACATTGCCACCGCCGCAATCGGCTCAACCATCGGTGCCCGGACGCTGGGCGACCCGGTCATTGCCGGGCTGGTCAATGGCAACAACGCCTATGTGCTGGAGGGTGCCGTGCTGATTGGCCTGCTGGCGATCACTACTGACAGCCTGTTTGAAGCGCTGGAGCGTCTCTGGGCGCGGCGCTTTGCCGCCGCCCCCGGCACTGCCTGACAACACGCCTTGAAACCCCGCCTCACTCCGACCGACTGCCGGCGTTGCGACGCAGGCGGAACACGCTTTCGGTGGCATTGCTCAGCCCTCTGCGGCGGGCAAAGGGATGGTCCTTGGCCAGGGTGTTGGTCAGTACATGCTCGATGTCGTAATCCGGGCCGTAAAGCTGGTAGACCTCCTCGTCGCTGACGTTAAAGGGCGGCCCCTTCATTTCGTCACTGCGGTAATCAAGGGTAATCAGAAGAATCGACGCCTGATCCGGCAAGACGGCATTCAGGTGCGCCACGTAATCCGCCCGCATCGACGGCGGCAGGGCGATCAGCGCAGCCCGGTCGTAAACCAGCCTGACGTGGCGCAGATCCTCGGGTACCAGTTGAAAGAAATCACCGCACCAGAGTTCCAGGGTGTCGTGGCTGAATCGGGTGAAAGGCTGGCCAGGGTGCACCCGGGCCCGGGTGTCGCCTTCCTCGAAGAAGTCCTTACAGGCGATCTCACTGAGCTCGACGCCAATGACCGGATGGCCCTGATCGTGAAGCCACCAGAGGTCCCGGGCTTTGCCACACAGTGGGACCAGAACGGTTTCTGATCTCCGGCTGGTCAGCTCGCCCCAATGATCGTGGAGGTAGCGGTTCACCGAGCCCTCGTGAAACCCCGTCTCCTGTCGTTCCCAACGGGTATGCCAGAATTCGTGATCCATTATATGCTTGCTCCCTGGTTGAGTTGGGCTGTTCGGCGTGATCACACGGTCCCGGAAAGCGCGGCGAAAGTCGCACAGACCATTGCGCGTCGCGGGCCGGCTCACCTACCATCAGTCGGCCGACTCGATACGCTCCGGCGTCCGATCCGTATAAGGCCAGTCTAAACGACCGGCGAGCGAGCCGACAGTGGCCAGCGATGGCTGCCCGGGTCCGGGTACCTGCCCTGACTTTACAACAAGTGCGAGACGGAGTGTTGTCATGAAAGCGGTATTTCTGGATGCAAAGACCCTCGGCGCCGACGTGGACCTGGGCCCCATCGAGGCGGCCAGTGGTGGCCTGGTCAGGCACGAGCAGACTGCTCCCGGCGAGGTGACCGGGCGGCTTGCCGGCTTTGACACTGTGCTGGTGAACAAGGTCGTGCTGACCCGGGAACACTTTGAAGCATGCCCGGAGCTGGCCTGCATCGCCGTCGTGGCGACCGGAGTCAACAATGTCGACCTGGAGGCTGCCCGGGATCACAATATCCGTGTGGTCAATGTCATCAACTACGGACGTTCGACGGTGGCGCAGCACACACTCGCCCTGATGCTGGCGCTTGCAACCCGACTGCCAGACTACATGCGTGACGTGCGGGCCGGTGACTGGGAACGCAGCGATCAGTTCTGCCTGATGGGACACCCGATCATGGAACTGGAGGGTCGGACTCTGGGTATCGTGGGCTACGGCGACCTCGGACAGGGTGTTGCGGAGCGGGCCCGGGCATTCGGCATGAACATCCTGCTGGCCGCGCGCCCGGGACAGGCGACGGACCCGGTTGACGGCCATCCCCGATTGCCTCTTGCCGAATTGCTGCCGCGGGTCGATGTCCTGTCGCTGCACTGCCTGTTGACGGACCAGACCCGCAACCTCATTGGTGCTCCGGAGCTGGCGGCCATGAAGCGGGATGCCCTGTTGATCAATACCAGTCGCGGCGGGCTGGTGGATGAGCAGGCCCTTGCCGATGCCCTGCGCCGTGGTGAGATTGGCGGAGCCGGCTTTGACGTGCTTACCGAAGAACCGCCGCGCCATGGCAACGCCCTGTTGGCGGATGACATTCCCAACCTGATCGTGACGCCACACTCGGCCTGGGCGAGCCGCGAGGCCCGCCAGCGCATTGTCGATATTACGGCTGCCAACCTGCAGGCATTCCGGGACGGTTCATTGACCCGTTGGGTGGTTTAGTCTGGTGCTCCTGGTCCGCGTCACGCTTGTGCTCGCTTTGCTCTTGCTGTCCGGCTGTGCCGCGTTCGAGCAGCGCAGTGAGATGAGCCGGTTCAACAGCGCCTACCAGCAGGGACGCTATGACCAGGCCGCGCAGGCCATGGCGATTGCTGACAGCGGCAAGGCCACTGCCGGTGATGAGGTGTTTGAGCTCCTGCACCGGGGCGAGGCCTATCGCCTGTCCGGCCGGTTCGAGCAGTCGATAAGCAGTTACGACCAGGCAGAAGCGGGCATGAAAGACCTCGATACCGAAAGCATGGTGTCGACCGCCGGCCAGGGCGCACTGTCGGTTCTGGTCAACGACTCGACCCGCCAGTATCACGCGCTGATGGCGGACGCCGTGCTGGTCAACACCTACAAGGCCCTCGATTTTCTTTGCCTGGGGGATCCGGAGAACGCCCGGGTTGAGCTGAATCGCGCCGACGATCGCACCCGTCGGGCGGTGAACTTTTTCGCCGATGAGATCCGCGCCCAGAAAGCCCGGGTGCGTGAGGATAACCGCACCAGTGCCCGCCTGGTTGACGACAATCTCGCCAGTCCGGCGGTACGGTCGGCGCTCGACGAACAGTATGGCAACCCCGCCGGCTGGCAGGTCTATTCATCGTTTATCGTGCCGTTCTCTACCTACCTCCACGGTCTGTATTTTCTCGCCAATGCGACCGGGCCGTCCGACTATGAGCGGGCGCGCACCTCGCTGGTCCGGGTTGCCGACATGATGCCCGATAATCCGACACTGGCGGCTGATGCAAGGCTGGCAGAGCAGCTCGCAAACGGTCGGTCGCCCACCGGCGGCGGGCCGGGCCGGGTCTGGGTGGTGTATGAAAACGGTCTCGGTCCGGTGTTGCAGGAAGTCCGCGTGGGCGTGCCACTGATTATCCATGAGGGGCGAGTCCAGGCGCCCGCCTATTTTGGCCTCGCGCTGCCACGTTACATGGATCGAAGTGTGGTGCCCGGTGCTCTGACGGCCACGACCAGTAACGGTGACCGGGTCGAAACCCGAACAATCGCCACGATGGGCCGGGTCGTGCGCACGGAGATGCAGGCGCGTTTCCCCGGGATTCTGACCCGTGCCATTGCGTCGGCGCTGATCAAGGCCGTGGTGCAGGGTGAAGCGGCCGATAAGCTTGGGGCGGCAGGACAGCTGGCCTCCATGATCTACGCCATTGCCACGACCCAGGCGGACATTCGTAGCTGGCAGGCAACGCCGGACCACTGGTCTGTGGCGCGGCTCGACCGCCCGGCTGACGGTCAGCTGAGCCTTGGCAACACCGTGTCCGGCTACCTCGGATCGCTCCGGTTGCCCGATTGGCCGTATACTCTGGTGTACGTGAAGCAGCCCACCGGTATGGCGCCGGCCACGGTGATGGTGCTGGACCTTCAGGGGTCCGCCCCGGCCCGAGTGCTGACCCTGGACCGACAGGACGGCGCCCGGTCACCGGCCACGATTTCTCAAAACTGAACGGGAGTGAGTTATGCGTAAACAAATGGCAGTGTTGTGTCTGGTCATGGCCGGCCTGGTGGCTGCCTGCGCGCCGCTGCAACCCACGGACGGCACCCGCACAGAGCCCCGTCAGCAGCTCAGGGTTGATGCCGATGTGCTTTACACCCTGACCGTGACCGAGCTCGTCCACAAGCGGATCAAACAGGCGGCCGGCGACTCGTTGCTGCAGATTCAGTTTGCGGTAGAGGCCCGTGACGACTCTGATCTTGAATGGAACGTTACCTGGTTCGACGCCGACGGCATGGTGGTCCCGTCCATCGCCGAGGGCTATCGCAGGGCCCATATCCTGCGCGGCCAGACCCGTTATTTTACCGCGACCGCGCCGAGCACCCGGGCGGTCGACTTCCAGTTGCACCTGCGTGAGAAGAGTGAGTAAGACCATGCGAGCTATCAAGACGACCCTGACTGCCACCCTGATGTCGCTGCTGGTGGCCGGCTGCGCCGCGCCGACCCGCTATGTGGACCCGGCTGCCGATGACGGCGCGGTTACCCTGGCCCTCGATTACCGCGATTTCGAGCGTGCCGCGACGGCGACGGTTGAAGACATGCTGGCCAGCGGCGCGGTCGACAACCCGTCCGGCAAGCGTTACGTGATGGTGGTCAGTCGCATCACCAACGACACCATGCAACGGATCGATACCGATCAGCTGGTCAAGAAAATCCGCGTGGCACTGCTGCGTTCGGGCAAGGTGGTGACGACCACCGCCGTGGGGCTCAATGGCGCAGAGGATGAGATGACCAGCAAGGCGCGGGAGTTGCGCAAGTCGGATGAGTTCGACCAGTCCGGCGTCGAGAAAAAAGGCACCCTGCAGGCGCCCGACCTGAGCCTGTCAGGCAAAATCCTTCAGCGCAATCATCAGGTGGATGGCGAGCAGCAGGTGGAATACTACGTCCAGCTGACCCTCACTGACCTGACCAGTGGCCTGGCCACCTGGGAAGGCGAGACCCAGATTATCAAACGGGGGCCAGACGACTCGGTTGCCTGGTAACCCGGCCTCAACAGTGGCCCGGGCTGCCCGCGTGGTCCGCCCGGGCGAGATCGGCGAAATGCGCCATACTGGACGACAACAAATGAGAGCTTTCCAAAGCTCCGGAACAGACAGGATGCGCTGTGGCTTCAATCCAACTGAAAGATCGTCTGCAATCGGCTGAAAACTGGATACTGGCCAATCCGAACCCTCCCCGGCATTGGCCCTGGACCTGGCTTTATACGTCGGGGCGCACCGCTTATGCGCTGGTGCGTGACGTGCTCAATGGCAACCTGACCCTGCACGCCATGAGCCTGGTCTACACCACGCTGCTGAGCATTGTGCCGTTGCTGGCCCTGAGTTTTTCGGTGCTGAAGGCCATGGGCGTGCACCAGAGAATCGAGCCATTCCTGTATCAGTTCTTTCAGCCCATGGGCCCCCAGGGTGCGCAACTGGCCGAGCAGATCCTGGGCTTTGTGGACAACATGAAAGTCGGTGTTCTCGGCTCTGTGGGACTGGGCCTGCTGGTCTACACAGTGGTGTCCCTGGTGCAGAAAATCGAACGGTCGTTCAACATGATCTGGCGGGTACCGCAGATGCGCTCCATGGCCCAGCGGTTCAGCAACTACCTGAGCGTGATCATGGTCGGGCCGCTGCTGATGGTGTCGGCGATCGGCATCAGTGCCACCATCCTGTCCTCGGATATTGTTCAGGCGATGATCGCCATCGAACCCTTCGGTTCGCTGATTCTTCTGCTCAGCCGGTCCACACCGTTCCTGCTGGTTGTCGGTGCTTTTACGTTTGTCTACGTGTTCATGCCCAACACCCGGGTCAAACTCAGGTACGCTTTCGTTGGCGGCCTGATCGCGGGGGTTTCCTGGCAGGCGGGTAGCCTGCTGTTTGCGTCGTTTGTGGCGGGTTCGTCCAAATACGCCGCCATCTATTCGAGCTTCGCCATCGGCATCACGCTGCTGATCTGGGTTTACCTGAACTGGATGATCCTGTTGCTGGGCGCCAGCATTGTGTTTTATCTGCAGAATCCGGGTTCGGTCGCCAAGCGCCACCGGGTCCGGTTTTCACCGGAGCTGCAGGAACAGGTGGCATTGGTGCTGATGTGGATGGTCTGTCGGCCGTTCAGCCAGGGCCAGGCGGCCCCCCAGCAAGAGTCGCTGGAACAGGCGTTGCGGGTGCCGGGCGAGGTGACACGGCGAGTCAGTGACAAACTGATTCGGGGTGGGCTACTGCAACTGGCTGGCGGCAGCGGCGACCTCCTGGTGCCGGGCCGCGCTCTCCATCTCATTACGGTGCAGGAGGTGCTGCAGGTGGTGCGGCAGGATGAGGATGGCCTGGTCCGGCGGCTGCCGGGACTGCTGCCGCCAGAACTGCGTAGCCCCGGCACGGCCGATGGCGAGAAGACCTTCGCCGAGCTACTGGAGCAGCATCACTGACTGCCGCCGGCAAACCACGCCCGCGGTGTCAAGTCGTGCCATCCCGGAGCATAGCTAACAGGTGACCCCGCACCGTGGCAAACTGGCGCTCATCCAGACGCAGCAGTTTGCGCAGGTCTTCCTCAGCCAGATTGCGTTGATGGGATTGCCGCAGCACTTCACGGGTGCCCAGAATGATCCCGTCATTCAGCGGGGTGCTTTCCGCCCGGGGTGCCGGTCGTTCGGCCGAAAACAGGTGCGCGTGATACCGGGGTGGCAGGTTCCAGTCCTTGGCGAGCAGTTGTGTGGTGGCCCAGTCGAACTGCTCCAGCGCCTGACGGACCACCTGAGGCTCCGTTTCTACGCCCGGTATTCTTGCCCGATAGATTCGCTGGACCTCACGCCGCAGGGTCATGTAAGCCATCGCCGGCAGCAGCGCCACCATGAAAAAAGCGCTGGTGTCTCCGCCTTGCAGCCTGGAAATCTGCTCGGCGGCGCGGGCACAGACCATACCCCAGCGCCAGACCCGCTGGGCGAACAGCGCTTCACTGCTGTTACGGGCGGCGAGCATCGGCCGCAGTATGGTCGCCGAGATCACACTGCGGATACCGTCCATACCCAGCAGAAAGATTGCCTGGTCCACGGAGTCGATACTTTGCTCGGTCGGCCGGAAATACGGACTGTTGGCCACCGACAGTATCTGGTCGGTCAGGGCTGGATCCCGCAGGATAATCTGGGTGAGCTCGTGGCGTCCGGTAGTCTCGTCCGACAGCGCCCGCATCAGCGTCGGTAGCGTCAGCGGCTGACGGGGTAACTCGTCCAGCTTGCCCGCCTTGACGCGCTCGGACAGCTCTGTCAGAACCTGCCGTGCATTCTCGCTGGGCTGTTCCAGCTGCGACGGCGTCGCGCTGAGCAGCCAGCAGAACAGGTTCTCCTCAAGTCTGTGCAGGGCCAGGTTGGTGTCGGGTTCTTCCGCTTCGGTGGACACGGCCGGGTTGAGCAGGCGGGAATTGCGCACCGGCGTGCCTTTCTGCTCAGCGGAATGAAACAGGCCTGTCAACCAGGAAAACAGATTCGGCATCCTATGCCCCTTGCCCGGGTAGTCAATGCGGTGGTCGCGTATCGGTGTCTTGACCGAGTCAATGCGTGTCCATCTCGAACCGTGAGTATAGAACGACTACAGGTAAAATACGTCCGAACCGGCTGGAATTACACAGTATTTTTTATCTTTTGACGTTCATGCCGGCGGTCCGTCTACAGATAGGACTGGCCAAAGACGAAGATGAACTGCGCGACCCCGGCGGCAAATCCCAGAAAGGCGCCCACCAGTATCAACTTGATCTCATCTTCCTGAAAGCAGGGTCGCAGCAGGTCCTGGAATTCCTCCGAGGACAAGGCAATCATCCGCTCCACCATAATGGACTCGACCGCGCGGGCGCGGTCCTGCTCGAACACCGGGTTGTTGAACGAGGTACGGGAAATTTCGATGGCCTTTTCGCCCACCTGATGCTTGAGCGTTGCAAACCCGGTCGGGCCAAAGGCCATCTGGGTGAGCGCCTTGCCCATGCCCGCGGTCTCGTCCACCAGCGGTTTGATGTGCTTTTTGACCATGTTGCGCGCCCGCTCGCCATTGGGGCCGTTAAGGATGGCGTTGATGATGTTGCCGACGGTCAGGATCTCATGCGTGACCAGATGGCAGAACGATTCGGCCACCTCGGTCTGACGTTTCAGAAACAGGCCCTGGAGACGGAACGGCCCGATTTTTCTGGGATGCAGCGGACGAAAGATCACGTTGAGCGCGATCCAGTTGGTCGCCCAGCCCACCAGTAGCCCGAACACCGGCAGAACCCACCAGCCCTGGTACAGATACCAGACGGCCATCTGGACCAGGCCGAAGAGAAAGCCGAAGTAAAAGCCGGAATTCACGATGAAGCGGAATTCCACCTCGCCGCACTCCAGAAAAATACGGTTCAGCAGGCGCTTGTCGGTGGCCAGGCGCTCGATAACCATGCCCTTGATGTCCAGTAATCCCTCGATGTTTTCCGACACATCGTCGACCAGGTTGTCCACCAGTTGGGGCGTGGATTTGCGAACCCGTTCATAGACCATGCGGCGAGCGGAGGCCGGCAGGTTCTCCCAGAAGGTGGGGTATTCCCGCAGCATCATTTCATCGACGTATTCCTCGGTGCGGGGTTCTACCGAATGCATGATGTGCGCCGCCAGCACGCGCGGGTCAATCTGCTCGAAGATCTCCTGCACGGTGCCGATCTTGGCGATGGTGGCGTCGACACTGATGGCTGCCATTTTGCGGGCCTTCGACGGAATGATGCCCTGCCAGCCCAGCAGCGGCGGCTTGCCAATGAATTCGAGCGGGTAGAACGTCATCTTGATAGCCAGCCAGTTGGTGGACCAGCCGATCAGCGCCGCAATGACGGGAATGCTCAGGTACTGCCAGAATTCGGGTTGGGTGAACAGCGCTATCATCCGTTAGCTCGCGGTCGGGTCAGGAGTCTGGTGTGAGTTACCGGGCCCGGGGAGGCCGGGAGCCGGCGACGATGTCGATCGGGACGCGTCCAGCCTATACCGAATCGGAAATTTAACCTTGGTCGGCATACTGTTTGGCTCCGTCATTATTGTCAATTCCGGCCTCGGTGTCCGGAACCGTTGACGATGGCTGCAACCGCGCCGACACGTCCTCAATCAGCGAAAGCAGCACGGGCACGACCAGCAGGATCAGTGCGGTGCCGACCGCCAGGCCGAAGGCGATGCTGGCGGCCATGGGGATCAGGAACTGGGCCTGCAGTGAGGTTTCGAACAGCAGCGGCATCAGTCCGCCAATGGTGGTGAGTGAGGTCAGCAGAACCGCTCTGAGTCGCTGACAGGAGGCCTCCACCAGGGCGGTTCGCACCGGCATGCCGTCCGCGCGCAATTCCTTGTAGAAGGTCACCAGGATGATGGAGTCATTGATCACGATGCCCGACAGTCCGAACATGCCAAACAGCGACAGAATGGTCAGGTCGATACCCAGCAGCAAATGCCCGAGGATAGCTCCGCACAGGCCGAACGGGATCGCAATCATCACCGCAATCGGCCAGGTGTAGGCGCCGAATACCCAGGCCAGAATGATGTAGATCATCGCCAGCCCCAACAGGGCCCCGGACATCATGTCGGCGCTGGTTTCGCGCTGTTCCTCGGCTTTGCCCTTGAACGTCGCCTGGACCCCATAACGGCTGAGGATGCCGGGTAAGGCTCCCGCTTGCAGATCGGCGATGACCTGATTGGCGTTGGTAATCGACGAGTTCACGTCGGCCGTGACGCTGACGCCGAGCTGGCCATCGGTGTGCCGCAGTAGCGCCAGGCCACGTCGGGATTCCATCTGAATGACGTTCTCCAGCGGCGCAATGCCACCACCGGGCGTGACAATGGGCAGGGTGTCCAGGGTTCGCTGCAGCTCCCGCTCCGCCTTCGGCAGCATGATGCGCACTTCCACCTCGTCGTGGGCATCGTAAAAAACCTGCAACAGCTGGCCGTCCAGTGCGGCCCGCATCTGGCGTCCCACGTCCTCGATGGTCAGGCCCAGCGATTGCGCCATGGGGGTCAGGCTGAAAACGTATTGCTGTTTACCCCAGGGCAGATCGTCGAGAATGTCGGTGACGCCGTCGTACTTGCGCAAAGCGGCCTGAATCTCGTCCGAGGCGGCCTTGAGGGTGCTGGCATCACCGCCGGTCAGGAAGATGTCGAGTGGTTTGCCCGGGGGGCCGCCCTGGGGGCTGGTGATCGACAACTGCTCGACACCGGCCTTATCCGGCAACGCGTCGCGCCACGCCTTGATGAATTCCGGGTTGCGCACGTCCCGGGCGTCCGGCGTGACCAACTCCACAGACACCATGGCGTACTGTTCGCCCTTCTCGATGTTGCGCCCACCGTTGAACGAACCCTGGTTGAGTTTGAGCAGCGCCACATCGACCAGGTCCCGGTCGGACTTGAGCCGGTCATTGACTCGCCAGAGCGCGTCTTCCATCAGACGGCCATAGGCCTTGACGTCGGAGGGTGGGGTGCCGGCGGCGAATTTTACGCTGGCAACGATGCTGGACGTTTCCGGTGTCGGGAAGAAGGTGAAGCGAACGTGGCCGGTGGCCACCAGCGCCACACTGAACACCAGGGCGCAGGCGGTGCCGGTCAGTACCGTGATGCGGTGTTTCAGGCTCCATTCCGCCAGCGGCCGGAACTGTCGGTCACGGAAGTGATTGAAGGCCGCGTCCAGTTTTTTGCGCACCCGGCCGGGCTCGCGATGGTGGTTCTTGTGGAAGCTGGAGCGCAGGTGCCCGGGCAGAATCAGAAAGCTCTCCACCAGGGAGGCGGTGATGACGCAGATCACCACAAACGGAATATCCCGCAGAATCTGGCCGATGATGCCACTGACCAGCATCAGCGGCAGGAACGCAGCAATGGTGGTGAGCGACGAGCTCAGCACTGGCACCAGCATGCGTCGGGCACCTCCTTCGGCCGCCTCCAGGGAGCGTTCGCCCCGCTGGTAGTGGGTCATCGCGTCCTCCGCCACCACGATGGCATCGTCGACAATGATTCCCAGCGCCATGATCAGTGCAAACAGGCTGATCATGTTGATGCTGCCGCCGTTCATCCACAGCACCGCCAGTGCGCCGAGGAACGAAATGGGAATTCCGGCGGCGACCCAGAACGCGATACGCCCGTTGAGGAAAATGAACAGGATGCCGACCACCAGTATCAGGCCGCTGATGCCGTTTTTGAGCAGCAGATTGATGCGGTCGATGATCAGCTCGTACTGGGCGTCAAATGGAATAATCTTGATACCCTGGGGCAGATCGGGCCGTACCTGGTCCAGCCACCGGGTCATGATGTCGGCGGACTTCAGGGCATCGGCGGATTCGGTGCGTTGCAGTTGCATCAGCACGGCCGGTTTGCCCTGGTAAAAGATCTCCACCGAGTTGTCCTTGGGTCGCAGGGTGACGTCGGCGATATCGCCCAGAGTCAGCCGCTTGCCGTCGGCGGTGGTGACGATCGGCATGCGTTTGAAATCGCTGGCGCTGCGTCCTTTTTCGAGGCTGCGGATTTCCCGGACCGATTCCTCCTCGCCGACGGTCCCGGCGGGAATGTCCTGGCTCTGCTGAACCACCCGCTGGCCGATGGCTGGCAGCGTCATGCCGAGGGCGGCGATGTTGTCGCCGGGCACTTCAATGGCGATTTCCCGGTCCGGGAGACCGGTGATATCCACTTTGGCAATGCCACCGTCCAGCAACTGTTTCTCGTAGCGGTACACCAGCGGACGCAGGGCTTCCAGCCGCACCGGCCCGGTCACCACCAGGGTTGCCACGGGTTCATTGCGGACAAACTTGCTGATGACCGGGCGCTCGGAGTCCGTCGGCAGGTTTCGTACCAGGGCGACCAGTTCGTTGACCTGGTCCAGCGCCACCCCCATGTCGGTGTTTTCCTCGTATTCAATCACGATGTTGCTGAACCCACGGGCCGACGTGGAACGCATTTCCTTGACGTTGTCGAGGTTGCGCAGCTCCTGTTCCAGGGGCGTGGTAATCGAGCGCGCAACATCCTCGGCGCTGGCGCCCGGCCAGGTAACCTTGACGGTGATGAAGTCGGTCGCGAAATTGGGGAAGAACTGCCGGTTGAGGTTGGTCAGGGCGTAAATGCCTGCCAGCAGCATGATCAGCATGAGCAGGTTCGCGGCCACCTTGTGACGGGCGAAGCGGCCCAGTATGTCGTTGCGCTGGGAGTCCGGCCCGCTGCTCATTGCGCCGGCTCCGCGTTGACCACATCGACCTTCAGGCCGGCAATGGCGTTGGGCAGCTGAGTCGAGAGCACCCGGTCACCGGTCTGTAACTGGTCCGACTGGACCAGCAACTGCTGGACACCGTTCTCGAACCGGCTGCCGGCCAGGGTTACCTCGAGGGGTTGCAGTCGGCTGTCCACGACCCGGTACAGGGTGGTTTCGTCATACAGCGCGGCGACCGGGATGGCGAAGGTGCGCGCGCGGGGCTCCAGGTCAACGCGCAGCGACAGGGTCCGGTTGAGCGCAACCGATGGTGCCTGATCGACAAAGCGGAACAGGCCGTCGATACCGCCCGCTCCCTGGCTGACCTGACCGCTCAGGCGACTCAGTTCCAGCCGATGGCGGGTACCGTTGAGGTCGACGGTGGCAGAGAGTTCGCTGGTGCCGGCCAGGGCCTGGCGGGCATCGGACAGCCAGCGCATCGGAATCTGGGCCCGGACCTCCAGCTTGCCGTTGGCGTATAGGCTGGCAAGTGGCTCGCCGGCGCGTACGCGCTCGCCCGGACTGACGGCGATGGTGGTCACCGTGCCATCAAAGGGGGCCGTGACCTCGGTCCGCCGCAGATCCAGCCGGGCCTGGGCGAGCAAGGCCCGCGCCCGGCTCAGACGCGCGTTGATGGATTTTAACTGGCTGTCGTGATTGGCGACCGCCAGCTTGCGGCTGACCAGCGATAGTTGGGCGGTCTGGCGCGCCTGGCGGGCCTCGTCGATGCGCGACTGGCTGGTCAGGTTGGA
>JAWVWU010000005.1:0-15732 GCA_033723595.1 Marinobacter sp.
CCCTCGGTGCCATTGGCGATGCCGTCCGAGACCGTGATGGTATTGAAGATCACGCTCTTGCCGCCGGCCTCGTCGGCGCCATAACCGGCCTCGTCTGCAAGACCGTTGATGTGCATATTGCAGGGCGTCAGCATGCTCCAGGTCGAGGCAATGCCCACCTGCGGTTTGCGGAAATCCTCGTCATTGAACCCCACCGCCCTGAGCATGGCACGACTGGCGGATTTACCAATGCCATCCACCACCGGGGCGGAATATCGACGACGTTTGTCCTCACTCATGACTGCCTCCTCCTGCGATTACCGGGCACCCGGTCACCGGCATTGACCGGACAAAACCGACCTGCGTTAAGACCCCCATTTATACGCACTCGTGCCCCGGGTATCCAGTGCAAGGCCCGATTGACACGGTGTGACAGACATTCCCCGGGCTTTCTAGCATGGCGCGGGCCCGGGCTGGACGTCCGCATCAGCGGAAGATTGAGCCAGGAACCTGGCTTCAAATTCGTCGGCTGGCACCGGTGGCGAGCTCAGGTAGCCCTGATAGGTGTCGCAGGCCACGTCACGAAGGATGCGACGCTGGGTTTCCGTTTCGACCCCTTCAGCCTGGACCTGGAGGCGCAGCGCCTTGGCCATGGCAATCACGGCCTGAACGATCTCCTGGTCTCGCCCCTTCTCGACGAGCTCACTGACAAAACTTCGATCAATCTTGAGTTTGTCGACGGGCAACTGTCTGAGATAGGCAAGCGATGAATACCCCGTTCCGAAATCGTCAATCGCCACGGTGACACCGGTATCACGGATTTCCCGCAGCAGTTCGAGCGTATTGCTACCCAGGGCGATCAGGCCGCTTTCGGTCAGTTCCAGCTCCAGGCACTCCGGCGGAATGCCCGAGCCTGACAGCAACCTCATGATCACCTGGTCAAGATCCCCCCGGGCAATCTGGCGGAAAGACACATTCACCGCCATCTTGCCCGGCATCCATCCGCGCTGCAGCCAGTCGCACTGCTGCCTGGTTGCCTCGGCCAGTACCCATTCACCGATGTCCACAATCATGCCGGTGGACTCGGCCAGCGGAATGAAGTCGCCGGGCGACACCAGCCCCCACTCCGGGTGTTGCCAACGCACCAGAGCCTCCGAGCCGACCAGTCGCCCGCTCGCCAACTCAAACACGGGCTGATAGTAAAGCCGCAGTTCGTTGCGGGTAATGGCACCATTGAGGGCTGTTTCCAGTCGCAGCCGCCTGGTTGCCGTGGCCGTCATACCGGTGTGGTAGAACGCGTAGATATTCTTTCCGTTACGCTTGGCTTCCTGCAGGGCCGAGTCCGCCTGACTGAAAAGTCTGGCGGTCTGATCCTGACCCGCGTTCGCCATCCCCTCGCCGAGACAGATACCAATGCTGGCACGAACGTTCACGGAGAGCGTCTCGGTCAGCTCGAAGGGTCGGGATAGGCCGTCCAGCAGCGTCATGGCCAGACGCTCGGCTTCATCCTCGTTGGTATCGCTCATGACTACGAGGAATTCGTCGCCCCCGAAACGCCCCAGATAGTGGGATTCGTCCAGACAGTCCGCCAGGCGCTCCGCGGTCAGACGCAACAGCTGATCACCCATCGGGTGCCCGTGAGATTCGTTGATGGTTTTGAAATCGTCGATATCGATGAACAACACCGCTGCCCGCTGGCCGACGGTTGCCGACAGACGCCGCAGCGAGGTCGCCAGGTGTTCACTGGCCAGCGCCCGGTTCGGCAGGTCCGTCAGCGGATCATAGAAAGCCAGATAGCGGAGCCGCTCCCGGCCGGTCTTCTGTTCGGTGATGTCGCTGAGAACCGCAACGTAATAGCGGACGTTACCGTCGTCATCCGTTACCTGCGAGAGCGTCATCCAGTCGTGATAGAGCGATCCGTCCTTGCGGCGATTGACGATTTCACCGCGCCAGACTCCCTGCGTGCGCACGGTTTGCCAGATTGCCTGATAGTACGCCTCATCGTGATTCCCGGAACGCAGCTGTTCCAGAGTCAGACCAACCACGTCCTCGGCCCGGTAGCCGGTTGCCTCACAGTAGGCGCTGTTGACATATATCACCCTGCGATGGGCATCCGTGGACACAATACCGTTGTGGGTATTGGCAATAACAACATTCTGGAGGTTGAGCAGATTGAGCACTCGATCCAGCTTGAGCACGAGCACCTTCACCAGCGCCCAGATCAGCAGGACGCTGATCAGGATGAACACCCAGCCTTTGAGGGTCTGCAGCAAAGCCACGGTGGACGCGGGTTGCCCGGCCGTAAACCAGGACAGCAACTGATCGGAAACCGCCACCCACAATGCCCCGACCACGCCATAGATCAGGGCAATACGCAGCGGAGACCGTTTGATGTGAGATAACTGCAACCCGTCACTCCTGACCACCGAGCCCGACTTTTCCGCGATCACGGACAACCAGAGCTGAGTATAGTACTCAACTGCCGTAACCACGAACGCGCGCCTGCCCCGGCCAAGCGGCCCCCTATCGGTCCGGCTCGCTGGCCTTTCCCGCCCCGGGGATTGAAACGCCCGACCACACCCTCACTATAGGGGGTACAGCAATTCTGTGTTCATCCACAACTGACCGGACTCGTCATGGCATTTACCCAGTCTTTTTCACTGCTTGAGCTGGCCTCGGTGCGTCAGCACGAATCGATCGGACAGACTCTCAAGCACACCGAGCGCTATGCACAACATGCCGACAACCTGGGATTCAAGCGTTTCTGGCTGGCAGAGCACCACAACATGGAAGGTATCGCCAGCTCTGCCACGTCGGTACTGGTGGGGCACATCGCCGGAGCAACCCGTGATATACGGGTCGGTTCCGGGGGCGTTATGCTGCCCAATCACCCACCGCTGGTTATCGCAGAGCAATTCGGTACCCTTGCCTGCCTCTATCCGGACCGAATCGATCTGGGCCTGGGCCGGGCCCCCGGCACCGACCCGATTACCAGCCGTGCGCTGCGGCGGGATGGCCTCGGTGCCGAGCAATTCCCGGACGATGTCGCCCTGCTGGATTCCCTGTTGGCACCGCTGCAACCCGGCCAACAGCTGAAGGCCATACCCGGTGCCGGTACGCGGGTCCCGATCTGGCTACTCGGCTCCAGCCTTTACAGCGCCCAGCTTGCGGCCATGCGCGGCCTGCCGTACGCCTTCGCCGGTCATTTCGCGCCGCGGCTCTACCGGGAGGCGATCCGGGTCTATCGCGAGCATTTCCAGCCCTCTGCGGTGTTGGACAAACCCTACGCCATGCTCACCCTACCGGCTGTTCCGGCAGCCTCTGAGGACGAAGCACGCCATCTGGCGACCACCAGTTACCAGCGTATTCTGGCGCTGTTCCGGGGCCAGCCGCTGTGGCTCAAACCACCGGTCGACAGCATGGACGGGCTCTGGAGCCCGGCCGAGGAAGATGCCGTCAGGGGCTTTCTGGACCTGCAGATTCTGGGTGATCAAGCCAGTATCCAGCAGCAGCTGGCGTCCCGACTGGCAACGACAGACGTCGATGAAGTGATGTTTACGGTGGACCTGTTCGATCCGGAGAAGCGCCGCCAGGCTCTGGACATCCTGGCGGCTGTCCGGGACAACTGAATTCCGGCGCGGCCGCCGTCTTATTGCGGCTGACGCGGATCGGTGTCGGCGATGCCCGGCTCGGACTGATAATGATCGCGGAACGACAGCAGACTCTCGACACCGTTGAAATCGACCAGCGACCGGAAGTCGAGCCAGTCGACCAGGGTATACAGACAGATCGACGGATACTGCCAGTCAGCGAATTCGCCGGCATCCACCATCGCGGACAGCGTTCGCAGAGTCGTCATGATGCGCTCGCGCTGGAGGTTGTAGAACATCGCGTCCTGCTCAACATCCAGCCCTGACCGCTTCGAGAGCAACAGAATGACCGCGGAGTCGCTGGCCGCATCAATCAGTGTCAACTGGTTTTCCTGATCCCAGGTTAGCGCAGCATGCCCCAGTTTGTGGGCCAGGTAGCGCGCGATGACCCGGGAGTCGTAGACTTCCTGCTCGCCATCAATCAGCACCGGAATCTTGAGGGCGGGGTTGTTTCGTCGCAGTTCATCCCGCCCGGCACCGTAGATGTCCAGATTGACGAACTCATAGGCGGTGTCCGCCAGCAGCAGACGGGTGCGTCGTACAAACGGGGACGTAGTGGAACCGATCAGTTTCATGGACTCTCCATTGAGCAGCTGCAAAGGTATCAGGATAACGCAAAAATGAATTCAGGCAGACCTGATGAAATTCGAGACAATAAAAAAGGCAGCCTTGGCTGCCTTTTTTTGATGCTGTCTGTTATTTACAGAGCAACAACGTTCTCCGCCTGAGGACCTTTCTGGCCCTGAGTCACGGTGAACTCGACCTGCTGGCCTTCAGCCAGTGTCTTGAAGCCTGAACCGGTGATGGCGCTGTAGTGAACGAAAACGTCCGGGCCGGACTCACGAGTGATGAAACCAAAACCTTTAGCTTCGTTGAAGAACTTAACAGTACCGGTAGTAGTAGACATACTTAAACTTCCTGAAATCAATAATTTTTTCTGCCGCCGCCCTTATGGACAGTCAGCGTTTACGGAAAAACAGAATTCGCGGGATCAAAAACAGGACGATGCACTACAAACTACGGCGGGATACGTCTTATTCATGAAATGCTTTACTGAATCTTTCCTACCCCCCGAACTTTACTCCTTGTTACGAAGAAAGCAACAATAAATTGAATTTCGTAAGTACAGATACGGAGCGCCCGCAAATCGACTCCCGAGCGGGCCCCGACAGGGCCTCCCGGCGCTAACACGCCTGACGGCCCATAAAAAAGGCGCAGAACACCGCGTGTTTCTGCGCCTGTTACCCGCCGCCCGTGTCAGGCCGCGTTGTGGTTGATCACCGTTTCTTTGTTGCGTGCGAAGGCATCAAACGGGAAATCATCGACGGTCAGCATATCCAGCACGTTGGCCTCGAAACCGCGCATGAAGTCCGCTTCCTCCTTGCTGTAAATGTCCGCCTCCAGAGCCGCTTCAAACCGCTGTTCCGGGTGCAGGGCTTCCATGGGCAGCTCGCCCTTGGCATAAGCCTTGTTGACCTTGTGGTACAGCGCTTCCGCCTTGTCGTAGTCTTTCAGCAGTTCGTTGTAGCGGGCGACCGGGTTGTCCGCCGGGCCGTCACTCTGGCTATGCCAGATGCTGGCGAGCAGTTTGGTGCGGATCGGAGTATCCGTCGAAATGGCCCGAGCCAGTGCCCGGCTCTGATCGTCGTGGGGCTTATCCCAGCGACGGCCCAGGGGCAGTGTCAGGGCGCGTAGTGCGACCGCCGCAGCCCGGTTGGGCAGGTTCTGCAGAAACTCATCGAGCGCTGCCTCGGTCCGGTGAATCAGCAGGCGGAGACTGTATTCCATCAGCTCACGCTCGCCCTCGGCAGGCTGAGTCTCGTGCCAGTTCTTGAGGACCATCGACGCCAGGTAGAGGTTCGACAACATGTCGCCCAGACGGGCGGAGATCAGCTCACGCATCTTGAGCTTGGACCCCAGCGTTGTCATGGCCGCATCGGAACACAATCCGAACGCGGCGCTGAAGCGCGCAACGGCTTGGGCGTAGGGCCGTGAGGCCCGGTCGAAGGGCACATCAGCGCGGCCCAGTCCGAGGGCCTGGGTGAACGCGCGGGCGGCGTTACCGAAGACCAGACCGGCATGGCCGAAGAAGGCCTCGTCGAACGCATCGATGTCGTCGTTATCCTTGGCAGCCAGTTCTTTCAGAACGTAGGGATGACAGCGAATCGCGCCCTGTCCGAAGATCATCAGGCTGCGGGTCATGATGTTGGCGCCTTCCACGGTGATTGACACGGCCGAGCCGCTGAAGCCAATCCCCAGGTAGTTGCGCGGGCCGAGCGTGACCGTCTTGCCGCCGTGCACATCCATGGCATCGGTCAGCACGCTGCGCTGCATTTCCGTCAGGTGATACTTGAGAATGGCCGACGGCACGGCCGGCTTCTCGCCCTTATCGACCATATTGGCGGTCTGGTTAACCGCAGACTGGGCAATGTAGGTGTGGGCCGCGATTCGGGCCAATGGCTCCTGGACACCTTCCATGTCCGCCACCGACGTGTTGAACTGGCGACGGACGCGGGTAAAGCCACCGGCCGTCCCGACCGCGTAAGCTGAGGCCCCGGCAGCGCCGGACGGCAGAGTGATGCAGCGTCCCACGGACAGGCACTCGACCAGCATGCGCCAGCCCTCGCCAGCCATTTCCTGACCGCCGATGATGTAGTCGAGCGGGATGAACACGTCCTTGCCCTTGATCGGACCGTTCAGGAACGGCGTACCGATCGGGCAGTGCCGACGGCCGATTTCCATGCCCTTGGTGTCCCGCGGGATCAGGGCACAGGTAATACCCAGGTCTTTCTTCTCACCGAGCAAGCCGTCCGGGTCAAACATGCGAAACGCCAGGCCGACCACGGTCGCAATCGGCGCCAGGGTAATCCAGCGTTTCTCGAAATTCAGTTTCAGACCCAGGACCTGCTTACCCTTGAATTTGCCCTTGCACACAATCCCGGTGTCCGGCAACGAGGTGGCGTCAGACCCGGCTCGCGGACCGGTCAGCCCGAAACACGGGATATCACGTCCGTCCGCCAGACGAGGCAGGTAATGGTTTTTCTGATCTTCGGTCCCGTACTTGAGCAGCAGCTCGCCCGGGCCGAGCGAGTTGGGTACACCCACGCTGACCATCAGGCTCTCATTGGATGAGAGCTTCTGCAGGACCGCCGACTGGGCCTTGGCCGAGAAGCCCAGACCGCCGTATTCCTTGGGAATGATCATCCCGAGGAAACGCTCTTTCTTGATGAAGTCCCAGAGTTCCGGAGGCAGGTCCGCTCGCTCGACCGCGACGTCCCAGGAGTTGCACATGCCGGCCGCCTTGGCGCACTGATTGTCGACAAAAGCCTGCTCTTCCTCGGTCAGGCCGGTGTTGCGGTTGATCAACAGGTTGTGCCAGTCGGGTCGACCGGTGAACAACTCACCGTCCCACCCAACAGTACCCGCGTCCAGGGCAACCTGCTCGGTTTCCGATACCTTCGGTGCCACCTGCTTGAACATGGCGAAGGCGCGTGGCGTCAGCCAGCTGCGGCGCAGACCCGGCAGGCCACAGACGGCGGTGATGGCCGCACCGGCAAGCAGTACAAACGCCAGCCAGCCCGACGCGAAGATCCAGGACACGACACCGACGACCGCCATCAGGGTCACGGCGGAGCGGGCACCCGCTTCCCGACGTAACACAAGGGTCAGGCCGACAAGCGCAACGACTAACAGGAGGAACGTCATCATAGGCTTTCTCTGTCATCCATGTTGGGAAATGAAATTGTCAACAAATGTCAACGTGTCTACGACCAAAGTACCTGATTGGATGGCCCCTTGCCACAGAGCAGGTCACGGATTGTCGTCACGCAGTGATCACCACCCGTATACCTTCCAGCGCCATGGAGGCACGTTCAATGGCTGCTTCACCGGCCTTCAGCTGGTTCCGGAAGAAGTCAATCTCCTCCCGTCGTATCGCCGGGTTGGTCTGGCTCAGAGCGTCCAGACGCCGGATTTCCGGCTCGAAGAAGGCCCGCAATCGCGCCAGCGCCGCCTGCCGAAGGGGCTCCAGCTGTTTCTCCGCGTATCCGTTGGCGTGCTCAACCAGGGTTTCGACCTCGGCCCTGATCTGCGGCACGATGGCCTGGGCAGTGCGCCGCCGGATGTTGGAGCAGAGTCCATTCAGCCGATCGTGAGGCAGTGTTTCCGACAGGTTCCGACCGTTCACATCGACCAGCAGGCGCAGCGGCGACAGCGGCAGATAGCGGGACAGCTGCAGCGCCTCCGGCGCCGGACAGTGCACGGTGTAAAGCGCCTCGAGCAGCAGCGTCCCGGCCGGCAGACTCTTGACGCTCAGGCTGGCCAGGGCAGCCTTGCCCAGCTCCGAGCTGGTCACCGTTTCCATCACACCGGTGACCATCGGATGCTCCCAGCTCATGAACGCGAGATCCTCACGCTCCAGCGCCTGTTGCCGCTGCCAGGTCACGGTGATGCCATCGTCAGGCAGGCCGGGGAAGTGACCGGTCAGCATGTGCTCGCCCGGGCGCAGTACGTCGGAATGATCCGAGTGGTACTCGACCTCCACCCCGAAAATATCGAAGGCCTCGGTCATGTAGGTTTTAACGCCGTCTTCGGCCTCCTCCTGCTCGATCCGATCAATCAACTGCATGGCATCGTCCCGGCGGCAGGAATTCAGTTCGATCAGCGCGTCGCGACCGTTCTGGAGCATCGCGCGCAGGCGGGCCGCCTCGCTCGCTGTCGCCTCAATCAAGCTCTCAAGCCCCGAAGAGTCGCCATCCAGTGCGGCTTGCCACTGCGGCCTGACCGCGTCGAGCACCGCCACACCGACGGCGTTGCTTTCGGCGAACGCATTCAGGCCCTCATGAAACCAGTGAAACTGCACAGCCTGAGCCGTGTCCTGCAGATACGGCACATGCAGATCAATCACATCCGCCTGTCCGATCCGGTCGAGGCGCCCGATGCGCTGTTCCAGCAAATCAGGATTGGCCGGCAAATCGAACAACACCAGGTGATGGGCAAACTGGAAATTCCGTCCCTCACTGCCGATTTCCGAGCAGATCAGTGCCTGGGCGCCCTGCCCGCTCTCACCAAAATAGGCGGCGGCCCGGTCACGCTCGATCAGGCTCAAGTGCTCGTGGAACGCCGCGCTGCGTATGCCGGCCCGAAGCTGCAGGTGCATTTCCAGTGCCATGGCGGTTTCGGCCTGCGCACAGATCACCACCACCTTGGCGGGTCGCAAGCGGACCAGGGTCTGCTCAAGCCAACCGACGCGAGGGTCGCGGGCCAGCCAGTCGTCGTCGGGATGACCGGCCTCGGGCGTCAGGCCCGACAGGCCAAACCGCTGCTCAACGTCGGCAAACAGATCCGGGCAAGGCAGAGGAACCGGGTGTACACGGCGCTCAGGAAATCCCTGAATGGCCGCGCGGGTATTGCGGAAAAGCACACGACCGGTGCCGTGGCGATCCAGCAGGGCGTCAATAATGCCCGCCACCGGCTCGGCACCGGCCAACAGGGCATCCAGCTCATCGCCCAGCCAACGGCGCAGCACCTCCCGTTGTGCCGGGCCCGGGAGGTCATCGCTGGCCAGCAAATCACGAACCACGGCATTGACGTCGCCGTACGCTGCCTCCTCCTGCCGGAATTCCTCCAGGTCATGGAAACGTGCCGGGTCCAGTAGGCGCAGCCGGGCAAAGTGGCTGGCCACACCGATCTGCTCCGGCGTCGCCGTCAGCAACAACAGCCCCCGGGTCACGGCCGCCAGTGATTCAATCGTCTGGTACTCCGGGCTGGCAGCCTCCGGTGACCAGGCGAGGTGATGCGCCTCATCCACCACCATCAGGTCCCAACCTGCCGCCAGCGCGTCTTCCCGGGCCGTGGGATGCCGGGTAAGGAAATCAAGACTGCACAGGACCAGTTGCTCATCCGCAAACGGATTGCCCGAGTCCCCGGCGAGAGCGTCCGGCAGCGCGTCCTCGTCAGCTGCGAAGTCCGACTCCGCGTCGTATCGGGACTGGTCCACGATGCTGAACGCGAGATTGAAACGTCGCAGCATCTCCACCAGCCATTGGTGAATCAGCGACTCCGGAACCACGACGAGTACCCGACGTGCACGCTGGGTATGAAGCTGGTAATGCAGAATCAGGCCGGCCTCGATGGTTTTGCCAAGCCCGACCTCATCGGCCAGCAGTACCCGCGGAGCAAACCGGCGAGCGACTTCGTGGGCGATGTAGAGCTGGTGCGGCAGGTGCTGGGTGCGCGCGCCCAGCAGTCCCTGCACCGGAGACTCCCGCAGCCGGTCCATCTCGGTGAGGGTCGCCACCCGCAGCCGGAAGGCACCGTTGCGGTCAAACTGCCCCGCAAAAAGACGCTGCTGGGGGGCCGAAAAGTGGACGAAACTGCTCAGTCGCACTTCGGAAATCTTTTTCAACTCATTACTGCCGTCGTCCGCGTGATACATGAACACGCCAGCCACTTCCTCCACCGCCCGGACAACCAGGCGCTCCCCCTCGAAGGTCTCGATCTCCTCGCCCGGCTGATAGCGAATCCGCGCCAGGGGCGCATTATCGATGGCGTAGGTGCGTTCCTCATCCGCTGCCGGGAAGCCGAGCGTCACCCGTCGACCGTCAATGTCGGTAACAATGCCCAGGCCAAGCCCGGTGTCGGTGTGACTGACCCAACGTTGGCCGATCATTAAATCCGAAATATCCAAAAAGCCTCCAGACTGACAAAAAGTAAAACCCGACCGGTGGCGCCGCGCCCCCGGAACGCTCGGGAGCGCCCGCGACCGGCCAACGCCCCGGCTTAGGGCTCCACCCGGGCGGGCAGGCCCGCTTCCCGGACCCAGTAGGCGGTCGCGCCGCAGACGGCCGCCGGCACGACCAACAGATTCAAAACCGGCACCATCGCGGCGAGCGCCACCGGCAAGCCGAACCCCAGTGCCGACATCCGGCGCCGGCGAAGCCCCTGCTTCAGATCCCCGAAACTGACGCGATGATTATCAGCCGGATAATCCACATACTGCAGCGCCATCATCCAGCCGTTAAACACCAGCCAAAGCACCGCGGCGATCAGGTTCACCACCGGTAACAAGCCGAGCACAAAGAGCCCGAGTGCCCGTGGCAGGTAGTAGACAATTTTTTGCACTTCACGCCACACAGCCCGGGGCACATCGGCAAGGATCTGCAGCCAGCCGCCGCCGGCATCCACCGTCGCACCGGTCAGATACTGCTCCGTTCGCTCAGAGAGATAACCGTAAAATGGAGACCCGATCAGGTTGGCGACAATCACGAACCCGTAGGCAAGCATCAGGAGGATGACGGCGCCGTAGAGTATCCAGAAAAGCCAGTGCAGGCTCTGTAGCCAGGCCCAGTCAGGCAGCAGATCCATGGCAGCCTGAACCAGCGTCTGGAACCACTCCGCCAGCCAGTAGAACAGAAGGCCGAACAATAGAACGTTGATTACCAGAGGCGTGATGACAAACAACCGCAATCCGGGCTGTCGAATCAGACGGAATCCCTCGGCGAGGTAGCCCAGTCCAGAAAAAAAACCGCCGGTTGCCATGGCCTGTGTTCCTCCGCGTTGTCTCGGAAAACTCCGGCTCAGTCGACGGGCGATCCGGCGCTGCCAGTCGGTACTGTCAGGCCAACCGGGCCGGTTCAGCAGAGACCGCCTGTGAACCCGGACACGCCAGTAAACTGCATTGGAGCCTCGTAAGTATTTTGGAACTTGAGGGGCGCAGAGCATATCATGTTGCGACGATCACCACAGCCGGAAGCAATGTCTTTATGCCTCTGAAACAGTCTCCGCTCGCTCTGTTCCGACACCGGTTTTTCTGGCGGATCTGCCTGGCGATCTCGGTCGTCGCGATTCTGTTCCTGGCAACCACCAGCGAAGCCTATCCAATCCCGTCGGCCCCCAGCGACAAGGTCAACCATCTGATCGCCTTTCTTGAACTCACCCTGCTGGTTCGCCTGAGCTGGCCACGGCTGCCGCTGGGCACGGTCGCCCTGTCGGTGCTGGCCTTCGGTATGTCCATTGAATTGATACAGGCACCCTTGCCGTACCGGGATTTCTCGCTCTGGGACCTGCTCGCTGATGGCGTCGGTATCGCGCTTGGGCTGGCACCCTGGCCAGGTTTGCGTCGTCCGGGCCCAACCGCCCGCTCAGCCGATTAGCGACATTCGCCCCGAATCATGTGCGATATCTCGCACATCAACGTAAGACGTCGCTGCAACATCGCGTGCGCAAACCGGTTACCTCCGCGCAATTAATTAATAGGGTATTGTTTTTAAAAGTTTTATATTCACGCGAACGAATTTCTCGTCTGCAGGCCGTGCAGACGTCACATGTTTGTCAATTGCTCGTTGGTATAGTGGAGATGTCAGGGATGACAGGGAAACGGACGACACACAGGATGAACCTTCACAGGAATTGAAGGGAAGCAGGGACGAACAGGGACGCACCGCTTAAGGGATAACTAATTTGGAACGCCGGCTCGGATGCCGGCGCCACGGAGTTGGCACTGGATTTTTACGCGACACGGCAGTCGCAACATGCGCACGGACGCGACGACCTGTTTCGACAAAAGGCAACTTCGGTTGCCTTTTTTTGTGCCTGACCGCCGGTCATGACCGATGCGATAGCCCGCCATGGTATATGCGCACCTGATTGAACTCCTCAAACTCGTTCAGATCGGGCCAGGTCCGCCCCTCGAGCGTGGTTTGCAGCCGGTACCGTGAATCGCCCAGATCGCGCAACCGCGAATCCGCCAACCAAACCTCTCGCGACGCTGCCAGGAACTCAGCCAGTAACGGGCGGTTTTCCGGATCATACAGTACGTCCGCTGCCAGCAAACACTCAATGTCGGCGGGCCGCTCTCGCCAGTCAGGACAGGGTGTCAGGGTCACGCCGTTCAGCTCGGCGTTGGCCTGCGCGGCTACCAGCGCCGACGGATCAAGATCACAAGCGATGACCTCGCGGGCGCCAGCCCGGGCAGCCGCAATCGCGACAATCCCGGAGCCTGCGCCAAAGTCCAGCACCCGCTTGTCAGCGACAGTCTCCGGGTGCTGAAGAATGTACCGTGCCAGCACCTGTCCACTGGCCCAGCAAAATGACCAGTAGGCCGGCTCGGCTACCACCGCCTGGGCCTCGTCATGGGTCAACGGACCGTCAAGGACGGCCGGATCGAAGAGATAGAGGGCAAGCTCCGGACAGCCCGCCGGACGGGAGACACAGACCCTGCCCCGGGGCAGGGTCTGTCGGAGGCAATGATCCAGATAGGGATGGTTCATGGTGAATTCCTGTTGTCCCGACCGGGCCCGAGCCCGGCCAGGCGTTGGCGATCGGCAACCGATCATCAGCGGCCACAGTACGCCGTGCTGACCGTCGGCTGTCAAGCCAGCAGCCGGGGTCATCGTCTCTTCCCGGGGCGGCGCCGACCGGCGCGATGCGACGGCTCCAGATAGCCGGCAGCAAGAATCCGGCATTTCCGGTATACTTGCGCATTTTATGCACGACCCGGATGCCGATCATGAGCGCCAGACCCGACACCAGCGATTACCGCGCCCTGTTTCTCGCCGATACGCCCTTGATGGATGTACGCGCGCCCGTCGAATATGCCCGGGGCAGCTTCCCCTGCGCCGTCAACGCGCCGTTGATGAATGATGACGAACGCCATCGGGTCGGCGTCTGCTACAAGCAAAAGGGACAGGACGAAGCCATCAGGCTCGGACATCAACTGGTGCAGGGTGACGTCAAGGCGTCACGGCTGGAAGCCTGGACCCGATTCGCGACCCGCAACCCGGGCGGCTACCTGTTTTGCTTCCGCGGTGGATTGCGATCGCGTCTGACGCAGCAATGGTTGCACGAGGCAGGCATCGACTATCCGCTGGTAAAAGGCGGTTACAAGGCGCTACGACGGTTTCTGATCGACGAGCTTGAGACACAGATCGCACGCCACGATTTTGTTGTGGTCAGCGGCCGTACCGGAACCGGCAAAACCCGGCTCCTGCTGGAACTGCCAAACCCCATTGACCTGGAGGGCATGGCCAATCATCGCGGGTCCAGTTTCGGGCGTCAGATCACACCGCAACCCACTCAGATCGACTTCGAGAACCGGCTGGCCATCGCCCTGCTGAAATCGGATCACCGAAACGCCGGTCCGGCGTTTGTCGAGGACGAGAGCCGACTGATCGGCCAGTGTTATGTGCCCGATCCGCTGCGCCAACGCATGGCAGAGGCACCGTTGATGATTCTCGAGCGCCCCATGCAGGAACGCATCGGGGTCATTCGTGAAGACTACGTGATAGACATGCTGGCAGCGTATCGGAAGCGGGACGGCGATGAGGCCGGCTGGCGCAATTTCTGCGACTATCTGCTCAGTGCCATGGATCGAATCCGGAAGCGGCTGGGCGGGGAGCGGCATCGCGAGCTTCGAGCCAGTCTTGTTGATGCTCTCGACAAGCAGTATCGGAACAATGACCTGAGCGCCCACGATCACTGGATCGAGGCGCTGCTGACCGACTACTATGACCCCATGTATGATTACCAGCTCAGTCAGAAGCGTCGAAGAATCGTCGTCCAGGGTGACATGAATGCCCTGGCGTCCTACGCGACGGCGCACGTCAGACCCTCACTTGATGCGTGAAGTTGCGCCGGCCGCCGTTCCGTTGTCATGATTGTCTGCTATATAAATCTGTGACCCGGTACTGAACCGCAGGCGCGTTCTGCCGTATTGCCACCGGATCTCGTCATTTTCAATCAGCCACTGCACCATCGAACGTCGCACAAGGAGTCACTATGGAAAATCTTTTCGCGGACGGCGGACAAGCCGCTGAACTGCTCAAGCAGGCAATGGCAATGATCGTTACCTATGCGCCCAAAGTCGTCTTGGCGCTGGTCACCCTGATCGTCGGTATGTGGCTGATCAACCGCAGCATTCGGATTCTGGACAAAAAGCTGAGCGCCAAGGACCCGACGCTGACCAAATTCCTGTGCGGCCTGTTTGGCGCCCTGCTGAAAGTCCTGCTACTGATCTCGGTGGCATCGATGGTCGGCATCGCCACGACCTCCTTCATTGCCGTGCTGGGCGCTGCCGGCCTGGCGGTCGGTCTTGCCTTGCAGGGCAGCCTGTCCAACTTTGCCGGCGGCGTGCTCATCCTGATCTTCAAGCCGTTCAAGGTCGGTGACACGATCGAGGCTCAGGGCTTTCTGGGCGCGGTGCTGGAAATCCAGATTCTGTACACCATCATCAATACCTTCGATAACCGTCGTGTGGTGATTCCCAACGGTAGCCTGGCCAACGCCAGTCTGGTCAACGTCAGCATCTACGATACCCGCCGTTGTGACATGACGTTTGGTATTCACTACGACGATGACATCGACAAGGCCAAGGCGGTCTGCAAGCGACTGGTGGAAGAAGACGAGCGCTCGCTGACAGATCCGGCGCCCCGGATTGGCGTAGCCAGCCTCGGCGACAACTCGGTCAACCTGATGGTGCGGGTCTGGGTACCCACCGATGACCTATGGCCGTACTACTGGGATATGCAGGAAAAGGTCAAGAAGGCCTTTGACAGCGAAGGCATCACCATTCCCTTCCCCCAGCGCGATGTGCACATGTACACCGAGAAATAATCGACCCAGGCAGCAGCCGGTGTTCATCTGGCTGCTGCAGCCTGCCGGCGCTAATTCGCGAGCAACGTCACAAGCTGTTGCAATTCTGTCTTTCGCATTCCCGTCATCCTCGTCTAAGCTGACCATAGACCTGATCACTCAAGTCTTTGAAACATCCGGAATCCGCGCACCGCGGAGCCGGAGGTCGCTGTCATTGCTGGTAGGAGGCGCTCACGATGCCGGTACAGCAGTTAAAGCAGTTCCTCGACGCGTCGGGCGTGGAATACATGTGCCTGTCCCACCCACCGGTCTATACGGCACAGCAGTTGGCCCACCATGTCCAGATCGCGGGTGACCGTGTTGCCAAAACCGTCATCATCGAACTGGACGGCAAAATGGCGATGCTGGTCATGCCGGCCACCTGGCGGGTGCGATGGGATCGGCTCAGCGAAGTCCTCGACACGGATTTTGTGCAACTGGCCGATGAACAGGAGTTCGAAGACAGTTTCCCGGA
>JAWVWU010000006.1:0-15030 GCA_033723595.1 Marinobacter sp.
GCATCCAGTCGATCTGTTCGGCCTGTTCCCGCCAGAAGGTTTCAGGGTGATCGATCGAGCGGCGAAATTCCTCGTGGTAACCCATTAGCACGTCTCCTCTGCCAACAGTGAGGGAGCTCCAGAGACTTCCCGGATTTCGTTGTTGTTGTACCTGCTGTCAAGACTGCCGGGTTGTTGTCCCGAAGGGCTACTAGACCATAGGCTAAAGTCGCCCTGAAATCGTTCCGACATTGCGGTAATCGAGGTTTTAAACGTGGTAGGCGTGGATTTCGGTGTTTATTTTACCGCGGCATGGATGCTGTTACTGGACTCAGTCTAAGGTGTCGGCTCGTCACGTTCTGACCCCTCGTGGACACGGGTCACGGTGGCTTCGATCGAGCCACGCCCGAGACGGGCCCGGATCTGGTCGTTCGGGGCAAGTTCAGCGGCGTCGTGAACAACGCTCTGGTCCGGCGTCTGCACAATGGCGTAGCCACGGTTGAGTGTGGCCAGCGGGCTGACCAGATGCAGGGCTTGCCCCTGGTGCGCGAGACGGTCCTGCCAAAGGCGAAAGCGCTGCCGGGTCGCCTGTCGAAGCTGATCCGACAGGCGCTGCAGTTGTTGCTGATGTCGGTCAAGCTGGCGTCGGGGCGATTGCAGTCTCAGCCGTTTGTCGGCGTTATCGAGGGTCTGCCGGGCACCGTCCAGCCAGTGGCGGCGACTGTTCTGCAGGCGCATGTCCAGTTCGTCGAGCCGTTGGGCGCGCTCAAGCAGCTCCCGGCGGGGGTCGCGCAACCGGCTAGACAGCTGGGTAAGCGCCAGCCCTGATCGTTGCAGCAGGCGACGCATGGACTGCTGGATACGGGCCTGCTGGCTGGTCAGCTGATTCAACCAGTCCCGCTGGTCCGGGACCAGTTTTTCGGCAGCCGCCGAAGGCGTTGGCGCGCGCAAGTCGGCGACAAAATCGGCAATGGTGAAGTCCACCTCGTGGCCAACGGCACTGACCGTCGGAATGGTACAACTGGCAATTGCCCGGGCGACAATTTCTTCGTTGAAGCACCAGAGGTCCTCCAGGGAACCGCCCCCGCGGCCGACGATCAGTACATCGGCGCGACCATGGGCCTGGGCCCGCTCAATCGCCTGTACAATGTCGGCTGCCGCGGCCTGGCCCTGAACAACCGCCGGATAGAGCGTGACACCCACGGCGGGGAACCGGCGCCGCAGAACCGTCAGGATGTCGTGGATGGCGGCACCGGTCGGCGACGTCACGACGCCGATATGTCGGGGCAGGGCCGGGATCGGTTTTTTGCGGCTCTCGTCGAACAACCCCTCCTGCTGAAGTTTCTGCTTCAGGGCCTCAAACGCCTGCTGGAGGGCGCCAAGGCCCGCCGGTTCGATGTGCTCGGCGATAATCTGATAGTCACCCCGGTTCTCATACAGGCTGACCTTGCCCCGAATGCGGACCTGATCGCCCTCTTTGGGCAGGGTGCGGATGCGCTGGTTGAAGCCCCGGAACATGGCGCAGCGAACCTGGCACCGGTTGTCTTTCAGGGTGAAGTACCAGTGGCCCGATGACGGCCTCGAAAAGCTCGATAATTCGCCTTCCACCCAGGCCTGCATGAAGCTGGCCTCGAGCAGGTGGCGCACCTGGTGATTGAGCTCGGTAACAGTGAGCGCCCGTGGTCGTGCGACAAGATCCGGTATCTGGCGGGGTTCCATAAGGAATTTCCGAAAAAATGAAAACCAAAAATAGCGAAATTTCAAAAAGATGCAACCGAGAGGTCTGGTTAACCCGGTTTACTGTAAAGCAACACCTATTTATAATAGATCGATTAAGGATCTCGAGCGTGTAGGAGCGGTCCAACCGCTTGCAAGGTCCTCAACTCAGTTCAGTCAGAAGGCGGGTCCCAATGTTGCGAATTGCCGAAGAAGCCCTCACGTTTGATGATGTCCTGCTGGTGCCGGGATACTCCGACGTCCTGCCCAAGGACGTCAGTCTGAAAACCCGTCTGACCCGGGGCATCGAGCTCAATATCCCGCTGATTTCGGCGGCCATGGATACCGTTACCGAAGCTGACCTGGCTATCGCCATGGCACAGGAAGGCGGCATCGGCATCATGCACAAAAACATGAGCGTTGAGCAACAGGCAGCGGCCGTTCGCAAGGTCAAGAAGTTCGAGAGCGGCGTGGTCAAGGACCCGATCACCGTGTCGCCGACCACCACGGTCCGCGAACTGCTGGACATTACCACCGCCAACAACATCTCGGGTCTGCCAGTGGTCGATGGCCGTGACCTGGTCGGTATCGTGACCGGTCGCGACATTCGCTTTGAGAGCCGTCTGGATACCCCGGTCTCGGAAATCATGACACCGAAGGACAAACTGGTTACCGCGCCCGAGGGAGCGGACCTCGAGGCGGTCAAGAACCTGTTGCACAAGCACCGGATCGAGAAGGTCCTGGTCGTCAATTCCGATTTCGAACTGCGCGGCCTGATCACCGTCAAGGATATCCAGAAAGCCAAGGACTATCCGTTGGCCTGTAAGGATGAGCAGGGCCGCCTGCGCGTTGGGGCGGCGGTCGGCACCAGCGGTGAAACCGAGGCCAGGATTTCGGCACTGGTGGAAGCCGGTGTCGACGTGATTGTCATCGATACCGCCCACGGGCACTCCAAGGGCGTGATCGACCGGGTGCGCTGGGCCAAAAACGTCTACCCGGATGTCCAGATTATCGGCGGCAACATCGCCACGGCGGAGGCGGCGATTGCGCTCGCGGATGCCGGTGCCGACGCCGTCAAGGTGGGCATCGGGCCGGGCTCTATCTGCACCACGCGCATCGTAACCGGTATAGGCGTACCGCAGATTACCGCGGTTTCCAATGTGGCCGCCGCCCTCAAGGATCGGGGCATTCCACTGATCGCCGACGGCGGTGTGCGTTTTTCTGGTGATATTTCCAAGGCCATCGCGGCCGGTGCCTACTGCGTGATGATCGGCGGACTGCTGGCCGGTACCGACGAGGCCCCCGGCGAGGTGGAATTGTTCCAGGGCCGCAGCTACAAGGCCTATCGCGGCATGGGCTCGATTGGTGCCATGGGGCAGGGCTCCAGCGATCGCTATTTCCAGGATGCCAGCAAAGGCATCGAGAAACTGGTGCCCGAAGGCATTGAAGGGCGAGTGGCGTGCAAGGGCCCGATGCGGAATATCGTGCACCAGCTGATGGGGGGTCTCCGGGCCTCCATGGGCTACACCGGTTGCGGCACCATGGAAGAAATGCGCACCAAGCCGCAGTTCTCCCGAATCACCAACGCCGGTATGCGTGAAAGCCATGTTCACGATGTGACCATCACCAAAGAATCGCCCAACTACCGTGTTGGCTAAGCCGGGCAGCACGCCGGCCTTTTGATTCCAAAGACGCAGGTACCTTTACGGGCCTGCGTCGTTCATTCTGATTTGAGGACCTCATGGCCCAGAACATTCATGATCACCGCATCCTGATTCTTGATTTCGGTTCCCAGTACACCCAGCTGATCGCCCGCCGGGTGCGGGAAATCGGTGTTTATTGTGAAGTTCGCGCCTTTGACATCACCGACGAAGAACTCCGTGCGTTCAACCCGAAGGGCATCGTCCTGGCCGGTGGCCCGGAATCGGTGACCCAACTGGGCGGGCCACGGGCGCCGGACGGCCTGTTTGAGCGCAACATCCCGATCCTGGGTATCTGCTATGGCATGCAGACCATGGCGGAGCAACTCGGTGGCCGGGTTGCCAGTTCCGAGACCCGGGAGTTTGGCTACGCGCAGGTCAAGGTACGTGCCGAAGGGCCGTTGCTGAGTGATATCAAGGACCATCTGACCGCCCAGGGCGACTCTCTGCTCGACGTGTGGATGAGCCATGGCGACAAGGTCGTGGCCATGCCGGACGGGTTCGAACTGCTGGCGTCAACCGAAAGTGCGCCCATTGCGGCGATGCAGGATACCCGGCGCAATCTTTACGGCGTCCAGTTCCATCCGGAAGTGACCCATACCCTCCAGGGGCAGCGCATCCTTGAGCATTTCGTGACCGGTATCTGTGCCTGCGAAGCCCTGTGGACGCCGGCCAAGATTGTCGACGACGCCATTCGCCAGATTCGCGAACAGGTGGGCACCGACAAGGTGCTGCTCGGGCTGTCCGGCGGTGTCGATTCCTCGGTGACCGCCGCGCTGCTGCACAAGGCAATCGGCGACCAGCTGACCTGCGTGTTCGTGGACAACGGCCTGCTGCGTCTCCACGAGGGCGATCAGGTCATGGACATGTTCAGTCGCAACATGGGCGTCAAGGTTATCCGCTCCGACTCCGAGGAGTTGTTCCTGTCGCGGTTGGCCGGTGTGACTGACCCCGAGCAGAAACGCAAGATCATCGGCAACACCTTCATTGAAGTGTTTGATGAGGAGGCCACGGGCATTCGCGATGTGGTCTGGCTGGCGCAGGGGACCATTTATCCGGACGTCATCGAGTCGGCGGCGTCCAAGACTGGAAAGGCCCACGTCATCAAATCCCACCACAACGTGGGCGGTTTGCCGGAGACCATGAAGCTCAAGCTGGTGGAGCCACTGCGGGAGCTGTTCAAGGATGAAGTCCGCCGCATCGGCCTCGAGCTGGGGCTGCCTTACGATATGGTCTACCGCCATCCGTTTCCGGGACCTGGTCTGGGCGTGCGTATACTGGGCGAAGTGCGTAAGGAATACGCCGATATTCTGCGTCGCGCCGACGCCATTTTCCTGGAAGAGCTTCACCGGGCGGACCTCTACCACAAGACCAGTCAGGCCTTTGCGGTCTTCCTGCCGGTCAAATCGGTGGGGGTGGTGGGTGATGCGCGTCGTTACGAGTACGTGATTGCGATCCGGGCCGTTGAGACCGTTGATTTCATGACCGCACGCTGGGCGCGCCTTCCGTACGAGTTGCTGGAGACGGTGTCCAACCGCATTATCAACGAAATTTCCGGTGTCTCCCGGGTAACCTACGATATTTCGTCCAAACCACCGGCCACCATCGAGTGGGAATGACCGGCTGACTGGCATGACCACGACCGACGAACAATGGATGCGTCGGGCCCTGGCCCTGGCCACGGCGGCGGCTGACCTTGGCGAGGTCCCGGTCGGTGCGCTGATTGTTCGCGACGAGCGGGAGATTGGCAGCGGCTACAATGCGCCGATCTCTGCGTGCGATCCGACAGCGCATGCCGAGATCCGGGCCCTGCGTGATGCCGCCAGCCGTGAAGGCAATTACCGTCTGTCGGGGGCCACGCTTTACGTCACGCTGGAGCCCTGTACCATGTGTGTCGGTGCGATTGTGCACAGCCGTATTTCCCGCGTCGTGTTTGGTGCCCGCGAGCCCAAAGCCGGAGCGGTCGTGTCGGTCCGCCGCACCTTTGAGGAAGAAACGCTGAACTGGCGGGTCACCGCCGAGGGCGGTGTACTGGAAGAATCGTGCAGTCGAGTCCTGTCCGATTTTTTTGCCGCGCGTCGTGCCCTCCACCGGCAACGGCGAGAGACCAACTCAGGGAAAGATCGGGAATAAACTATGAAAGTTCTGGTAACCGGTGGTGCAGGGTATATCGGGAGTCACGTTGTCAGGCAACTGGCCCGGGCAGGGCACGACATCGTGGTGTTTGACAACCTCTCGACCGGCTATCGCTGGGCGGTGACCGCCGGCGAGCTGGTCGTCGGAGACCTGGCGGATGAACTGGCCATTGAGGCGGTGTTCAGTGCCCATGACTTTGATGCCGTCCTGCATTTTGCGGCCAACATTGTGGTGCCCGAATCTGTCGCCAACCCGCTCAAGTACTACAGCAACAATACCCGGAATACCCTGAACCTCCTCAAAGCGGTCGAGAAGCACGGCATTGCTTACATGGTGTTTTCGTCCACCGCCGCCGTTTACGGCATGCCCGAACAGACCGTTCTGACCGAGGACCTGCCGCTCGCGCCCATCAACCCCTACGGCGCGTCCAAGATGATGAGCGAGCGTATGATCATGGACCTGGCGGCCGCGGGTTCGTCTGGTCAGCCCCTCAATTACGTTATCCTGCGGTATTTCAATGTCGCAGGGGCCAACCCGGACGGTTTGCTGGGACAGGCTACCCCGGAAGCCACTCACCTGATCAAGGTTGCCTGTGAATGCGCGACCGGCCAGCGCGAGGGTATGAGCGTCTTCGGCACCGACTACGAGACCCGCGACGGTACCTGTATCCGTGATTACATTCACGTCGAAGATCTTGCCAGTGCCCACGTCATGGCCCTCGACTACATGGCCGGGGGTGGAGAGTCCCAGGTACTCAACTGCGGTTACGGGCGTGGGTTCACAGTTCGGGAGGTGATCGACGTGGTGAAACGGCTGTCAGGCGTTGATTTCCCGGTCGCAGAGACCGGTCGACGGGCCGGTGACCCGGGCGCGCTGATGGCCGACAACCAGAAAATCACCCGAATGCTGGGCTGGCAGCCCGCCTACGATGAGCTTGACACCATTGTCGGGACGGCGCTGTCCTGGGAGAAGATCTGGCAGGCACGCAAAAACCCGTGATGCCGGACCACCGAACTCGGCCTGTCAAGGCAACCGGCGTAGCGACTGAACGTCAGAGTGCTCCCGAGTCAGAGCGCCCCGAAATACTCTTCATCACGAACACAGTGGGATTGAACGGATGAAAATCACCATTTTTGGAACGGGTTATGTGGGCCTGGTCACCGGCGCCTGTCTGGCGGATGTGGGCCACGATGTCCTGTGCATGGACGTCGACGAAGCCAAGATCGACAAGCTCAGGAACGGTCAGATCCCGATTTATGAACCGGGCCTTGAAACCATCGTGCGCCACAACGCCGACGCTGGCCGCCTGCGCTTCAGCACCAGCGCGGAAGAGGCGGTCAGTCACGGTCTTCTGCAGTTTATTGCTGTCGGCACGCCACCGGACGAAGACGGCTCGGCGGATTTGCAGTATGTCACCGCCGTTGCCCGTTCAATCGGCGAACACATGACGGAGTACAAGGTCATTGTCGATAAGTCCACCGTTCCGGTCGGCACCGGTGACAAAGTCAAGGCGGCGGCCCGGGCTGCCCTGGACCATCGCGGTGTCGAGCTCGAGTTTGACGTGGTCTCCAACCCGGAATTTCTCAAGGAAGGCGCGGCGATCAACGATTTCATGAAGCCGGACCGCATTGTAGTGGGAACCGACAGCGAGCGCGCGATGGATGTTTTGCGGGAGGTTTACTACCCGTTCAACCGCAATCACGACCGGATGATCTACATGGACATCCGCTCGGCCGAACTGACCAAATACGCGGCCAACGCGATGCTGGCGACCAAGATCAGCTTCATGAATGAAATTGCCAACCTGTCCGAGCGGCTGGGTGCGGACATCGAAGCGGTACGTCGCGGTATCGGCTCTGACCCGAGGATCGGCTACCACTTCATCTACCCCGGCTGTGGATACGGCGGCTCCTGCTTTCCCAAGGATGTGACGGCACTGACCCGTACCGCGCGGGACTGCCAGTACGATGCGAAGCTGCTCAATGCGGTGGACAAGGTCAACGAAGCGCAGAAGCATGTGCTGTTCGACAAGGTCAGCCATTATTTCCGGGGCGACCTCAATGGCAAGGTCGTGGCTTTGTGGGGGTTGGCGTTCAAACCCAACACCGACGACATGCGTGAAGCCTCATCTCGGGCGCTGATGGAAGATCTCTGGCGAGCCGGTGCCCGCGTCCAGGCCTTCGACCCGGAAGCAATGGAAGAGGCGCAGCGGCTCTACGGTGATGAGTCCGGGTTGCAGCTCTGCGGCACCAAGGAGCAGGCCCTGAAAGGCGCTGACGTGCTTGTGATCTGTACCGAGTGGAAGGAATTTCGCTCACCGGACTTTGACGGCGTTGTGGCTGCGCTTCGCGAACCGGTGATTTTTGACGGCCGGAACCTCTACGATCCCGAGATCCTCGATCGTCACGGCCTGATCTACTACGCCATCGGCCGTGGCCGGAACCAGTTCCACGCCAATTGAGGCGACACAATGGCTTATGTCCTGCATGAACGTCTTGCAGCCGACACGCTGGCGCTGGGTCAGAGCGGGCTGTGTGACATCCGTCTGATGAACGACAGCGCCTGGCCCTGGGTGTTGCTGGTCCCCCGGCAGGCCGGAATCCGCGAAATCTATCAGCTCAGTGACCCGGATCAGCTCACCCTGATGCGGGAATCCTGCGCCCTCGGGCGGGGCCTGATGTCGGTTTTCGGCGGTGACAAACTCAACGTGGCGGCACTGGGCAACCAGGTGCCGCAGTTGCATTTGCACCACATCGTCAGGTTTGTCGGAGACGCCGCCTGGCCTGGTCCGGTCTGGGGTCGTCAGGCACCTGTGCCTTACACCGAAGCGTCGAGAACGGCCAGAATTGAGGCGCTAAAACCCGTGGTTGAGGCGGTACTTGCGGTTACCGGGTAGCCGGCGGCCACGGGGAGTTGATTTGCCAAGCTAATAGCGGGTTTTGTCGCCTTTGAGCAGGGCGTCGTAACGGGCCAGCGTCTGGGAGCCCACCAGAATCATACGCAACTCGATCTTCAGCTTGTCCTTGAGTAGTTCCTTTTCCTTGCTGGTGGCGTCCAGCGCCTCGGCACCGTGGTTGAACACCAGCGTCACCATGGCTTCAGCGACCAGGCGGGCATCGTACAGCGGCTTTTTGCCCTCGTCGGCAAAGCGGCGAAGATCGTCGGCCAGTTCGGTCACAAAATGATCAATTTCTGCCTGAATGGCGGTACGGAAGGGTTTTGACACACCGGTGCGTTCGCGCAGTAACAACCGGAACAGGTTGGCGTTGTTGCTCAGGTATTCCATGAAGGTTTCAACGGACGTGCTGATCGCGCTGCCGTTTCGGGCAATGCGCTTGCGAGCCTGGCGCATCAGCTGCCGCAGCGCCAGGCCGCTCTCGTCCACCAGCGCCAGCCCCAGTTCATCCAGTTCAGCAAAATGACGATAGAAGGAGGTTGGCGCGATGCCTGCCTCGCGGGCCACTTCTCTCAGGCTCAGGCTGCTGAAGCCCCGATCGGCACTGAGCTGACCGAGGGCCGCGTCCATCAATGCGCGGCGGGTTTTGAGTTTCTGTTCGGCTCGGGCAGACAATAGCACTCTCCGCTGGCTTGTCGTAAAGGCGCACCATTCTAGCGCCCGCACCGGCCGGCGTCATCTTACGGCGGACGGGGTGCGGACACTCGCCCTGTCTGAGCGCCTGAAATCCAATGCTCTCAGGCGCTGGCTTTCGTGTTCGTGACCGACGCCGATCCGTTTTTTTGGTGGCCCTGACGTCTTGCCAAGGAATACACGCCAGAGCCTGATTTTGCCGTTGATTGTGTTTATAATGGGCGGCTTTTCGGGAGGAGCCTGGTGGCTTTTCCGGATGAAACTGGTCGATTGCAGGTCTTGAATGGCCTCAGTGGCCTTGATCATAGGCTCCTCATGTTATGGGGTATTGGGAATGCCGATATACGAATACGTTTGCGACGCTTGTGGTTTCGAGAAAGATGTTATCCAGAAAATGAGTGCGGACCCGCTCTCGCAGTGCCCGAAATGCCAGGCTGAGGCTTTCCGAAAGCGCATCTCGGCGGCCGGGTTCCGTTTGGCGGGTACGGGTTGGTACGAAACCGATTTCAAGACCGGCGCCAAGAAAAATCTGGTCGACAAGGGTGCTTCATCGGCGCCGTCTGAATCAGCCACGAGCTGATCACACTATCATCACGCACACAGCAACAACGGGAATGGGTATGCGCAGTCACTATTGCGGTGGAATCAACGAATCTCACATTGATCAGGACGTCACTCTGTGTGGCTGGGTCCACCGTCGCCGTGATCACGGGGGGGTTATCTTCCTGGATCTGCGCGACCGGGACGGCATGTCCCAGGTGGTGTTCGACCCGGATACCGAGGAGAGTTTCGCGCTGGCCGAGAAAGTCCGTAGCGAATACGTGATCCAGATCGTCGGTCGCGTACGTCGTCGTCCGGCAGGCACTGAAAACGCCAACATGCCGACCGGTCAGGTCGAGGTTCTGGGGCACACGCTGACCATTCTCAACGCCGCCGCGACGCCGCCGTTCCCGCTGGACGAGCACGTCGACGTGGGCGAGGACGTGCGTCTGCGCTACCGGTTTGTGGATCTGCGTCGTCCCGAGATGCTCAATCGACTACGCTTCCGTTCCCGGGTCACCAGCTACCTTCGCAACTTTCTGGATCGTAACGAGTTCATGGATGTGGAAACGCCCATCCTCACGCGCGCGACACCGGAAGGGGCGCGGGATTACCTGGTGCCGAGCCGGACTCATGAGGGCTCGTTTTTCGCGTTGCCCCAGTCGCCGCAACTGTTCAAACAGCTGTTGATGGTGTCCGGCGTCGACCGGTATTACCAGATCGCCAAATGTTTCCGCGATGAGGATCTGCGTGCCGATCGCCAGCCGGAATTCACCCAGGTGGACATCGAGGCCTCGTTTGTTGACGAGGAGACCCTCATGGGTATGACGGAAAGCATGATCCGCGAGCTGTTCCGCGATGTGCTCAAGGTCGCCCTGCCGGAATTCCCGCGCATGCCATACTCCGAAGCCATGCAGCGTTACGGCAGCGACAAGCCGGACCTGCGCATTCCGCTGGAGCTGATTGACGTGGCTGATCTGGTTGCCGACGTCGACTTCAAGGTATTTGCCGGCCCTGCGAAAGATCCGAAAGGCCGTGTGGCGGCGTTGCGCGTGCCCAAAGGCAGCGAGCTAAGCCGCAAGCAGATCGATGACTACACCAAGTTTGTGGGGATCTACGGCGCCCGCGGCCTGGCGTACATCAAGGTCAACGAACTCGCCAAAGGCGTTGAAGGCCTGCAGTCGCCGATTATCAAGTTCCTCGGCGATGATGTGGCGCTGGCCATCATCGAGCGGGTGGGTGCGGAAGACGGTGACCTGGTGTTCTTCGGCGCCGACAAGACCACCGTGGTTAACGAAGCCCTGGGGGCCCTGCGAATCAGACTCGGCCACGACCTCAACATGCTGACCACCGATTGGGCGCCGCTGTGGGTCATCGACTTCCCCATGTTCGAGGAAACCGGTGACGGAAGCCTGACGGCCATTCACCATCCATTCACCGCGCCATCCTGCTCGCCGGAAGAACTCGCGGCATCGCCGGCGACCGCGCTGTCCCGTGCTTACGATATGGTCCTGAACGGCACTGAGCTCGGTGGTGGTTCCATCCGTATTCACGACGAGCACATGCAGCAGGCAGTTTTCCGCACTCTGGGTATCGGCGAAGAGGAAGCCCGAGCCAAATTCGGTTTCCTGCTGGACGCCCTGCGTTACGGCTGTCCTCCTCACGGCGGCCTGGCCTTTGGTCTGGACCGGCTGATCATGCTGATGACCGGCGCATCCTCGATCCGCGACGTGATTGCGTTCCCGAAAACCCAGAGCGCAACCTGCCTGATGACCCAGGCACCGGGCGAAGTCGACGAAAAACAGCTCCGGGAGCTGCACATTCGTCTGCGCAAACCCGCCGGTTCTGCAAAGTCCGGCGCTGAGGGCGAGTCCCAGGGCTGAGTGGAGTGCCGGGCACGGCAAGGTCAGACCAGTACAGTGGAGTAGCGATATGGCGGGTCACAGCAAATGGGCCAATATAAAACACCGTAAAGCTGCGCAGGATGCAAAAAAGGGTAAAGTCTTTACCAAGATGATCCGTGAGTTAACGGTCGCCGCCCGGCAGGGCGGCGGCAACCCGGCGGACAATCCGCGCTTGCGGGCCATCATGGACAAGGCACTGACCGCGAACATGAAAAAGGACACCATCGAACGGGCCATTGAACGGGGTGCCGGCGGTGGCGACGATACCCAGTACGAGGAGCTCACCTACGAAGGTTACGGTCCCGGTGGGGTAGCCATCTATGTCGAGGTCATGACCGATAACCGGAACCGGACGGTGGCGGATGTCCGTTACGCGTTCAACAAGTTCGGCGGTAATCTCGGGACCGATGGCTCGGTTGCCTACCTGTTCACAAAGCAGGGTGTGATTGCGTACGGTCCGGAGGTTGATGAAGACAGCCTGATGGAAGCAGCGCTTGAGGCCGGCGCCGATGACCTGGCGGAACAGAGCGACGGTTCCTTTGAAATCGTAACCACGCCGGAGCAGTTCCTGGACGTGAAAGAGTCATTGGTGCAATCAGGGCTGGCGCCGGATAACGCCGAGGTGACCATGGTTCCCTCCACCTACGCCGAGCTGGATGCTGAAACGGCAGAGACGGTGCTCAAACTGCTGGATTTTCTGGAAGACCTGGACGATGTCCAGAACGTATATTCCAACGCTGACGTCCCCGACGAGGTGCTGGCCGCGCACAACAGCTGAAGTGGCGGACGGAGGGCACTCCCACCGTTTCCCCGTTGGCCCCGGTCACAGGAGAGTTTGTGGCAATCATACTGGGCGTTGATCCCGGCTCGCGGATAACCGGTTATGGCATCATTCGGTCCGAGGGTCGCCACATTGACTATCTGGACAGCGGCTGCATCCGGGTGGGCGAAAAGCCCATGGCCGAGCGTCTGCAGACGATTTTCCACAGTCTGGCCACGCTGATCGGCGAGTACCGGCCGGACGAATTCGCCATTGAGCAGGTATTCATGGCGCGCAATCCGGATTCGGCGCTCAAACTGGGCCAGGCCAGGGGCGCTGCCATCGTCAGTGCGGCAAACAGCGGGCTGGCCGTACACGAGTACTCGGCCCGCCAGGTGAAGCAGGCGGTGGTGGGCAAGGGCGGCGCCGACAAGGCTCAGGTCCAGCACATGGTGCAGACGTTGCTCGCCCTCTCCCGCAGGCCCCAGGCCGACGCGGCCGATGCCCTGGCCATTGCACTCTGCCATGCTCACATGAGCCAGAGCGTGGCACGGGTATCCGCCGGTGGCCGGGTTCGGGGTGGCCGCATCCGTTCGCAATAAACGTCGGCGTCAGGCCGAAGGAGACTGCTTTTGATAGGTCGAATCCGAGGCATACTCGTGGAAAAATCGCCGGGCCATGCGCTGGTCGAGTGCGCCGGCCTTGGCTACGAAGTCGACATTCCCTACACGACGTTTTTCCACCTGCCGGAACCCGGTCAGGAACTCACGCTTCACACCCACTTTTCAGTCCGTGAAGACGCTCAGAGTCTCTTCGGTTTCGCCGCCCGGCTGGATCGTGACCTTTTCCGTCAGTTAATCAAAGTTAACGGAGTCGGGCCCAAACTGGCGCTGGGCATCCTGTCGGGCCTGGACGCCGCACAGGTCATTCGCTGCGTTGAAGCCCGGGACGTGAACGCCCTGGTCAAGCTGCCGGGTGTCGGCAAGAAAACCGCAGAGCGCCTGCTCATCGAAATGACCGACCGCATCAAACAGCTGGAAGGGCAGTTTGTGCCCGGCGCAACGACCGCCGACGTGGCTGGAGCACCCGGCGCGCAGGCGCTTCACGAGCCGGGAGACGAGGCCGAGGCAGCGCTTATCGCCCTTGGATACAAGCCCCAGGAGGCCAGCCGGGCGGTCAGCCGGGTAGCCGAGGCGGGCATGAGTCGTGAGGAGCTGATCCGCCTGGCACTGAAGAATATGATCCCAACAGCCTGATAATTCTCAACGTCATGCGAGACATAAGTCTGTCGGCAGCGTAACGTGACAGGCATATTGGCGCTTGTACAATAACTGACGTCTTGATAAACAGGTAGGTTTGATGTCTTACGCCAGCAACGAGTGCACCGCTTAATGATTGAGTCTGATCGCCTGATATCCGCTCAGCCTGGCCAGTATGAAGAAGTCCAGGACCGGGCCATACGCCCGACGTTGCTTTCCGAGTACGTTGGTCAGCCGACCGTCAGCGAGCAGATGGACATTTTCATCTCTGCTGCCCGCAAACGGCAGGAAGCGCTGGATCACGTGCTGATCTTCGGACCGCCGGGGCTGGGCAAAACCACGCTGGCCAATATCATAGCCAACGAGATGGGCGTGGCCATCAAGACCACCTCGGGCCCGGTGCTGGAGAAAGCCGGCGATCTTGCCGCGATGCTGACCAACCTTGAGGAAGGCGATGTCCTGTTCATCGATGAAATCCATCGACTCAGCGCCGCCGTTGAGGAAGTGCTCTATCCGGCCATGGAGGACTACCAGCTCGATATCATGATCGGCGAAGGACCGGCAGCCCGCTCGATCAAGCTCGATCTGCCCCCGTTTACCCTGGTGGGGGCCACCACCCGCGCCGGCCTGTTGACCTCACCGTTGCGCGACCGTTTCGGGATCGTCCAGCGTCTCGAATTCTACAACACCCGGGACCTGACACAGATCATCCTGCGATCGGCCAAGCTCTCCGGCGTGCACGTTGATGACGCGGGCGCCTACGAAATCGCCCGGCGCTCCCGGGGCACGCCCCGTATTGCCAACCGACTGCTCCGGCGGGTTCGTGACTACGCTGAAGTGCGGTCTGACGGCACCGTCACCGAGGCCATCGCCGATCAGGCACTGAACATGCTTAAAGTGGATCATCAGGGCTTTGACCACATGGATCGCCGGCTGTTATTGGCAATGATCGAGAAATTCGACGGCGGCCCCGTCGGCGTTGAAAGCCTGGCCGCCGCAATCAGCGAGGAGCGCGGGACCATCGAGGACGTGCTGGAGCCGTTTCTGATCCAGCAGGGCTATATGATTCGGACGCCGCGCGGGCGCATGGTAACGTCCCATGCCTACCTGCATTTCGGCGCGACGCCATCCGCACCCGACCAGGAGGATCTGCTTGACTGATTCGGCCACCCAGAACGCTGACTTTCAGCTACCGATACGAGTCTACATCGAGGACACCGATGCCGGTGGCATCGTCTTCCACGCCAAATACCTGCACTACATGGAACGGGCGCGCACCGAGTGGGTGCGTAGCCGGGGCGTTGGCCTGCGGGCCGGGCTGTCCGAGAACGTCAGCTACGTGGTGCAGCGGCTCTCAATACATTACGCCGTGGCCGGCAAGCTTGATGATGAACTGCGGGTCAGTGCCAGGCTGGTCGGTTGCGGACGGGTATGGATGGAATTTCAA
>JAWVWU010000007.1:0-14787 GCA_033723595.1 Marinobacter sp.
AGCCAGAACCAGAAACCGGCGCCCCGTTCAGGCGCCGGTTTTTTTTGGCAGGATATTCGCTAACTGGACACTTCAGTCCATAGGCAAGCGGGTAGGTTTGAGGCTGTCCTTGATTTTTTTCAGGTGATGCTGGAAGTCACTGCCACGCTTGAGCGTGACGCCGGTTGCCAGGATGTCGATCACGGTCAGGTGGATAATTCGCGAGGACATTGGCATATAGATCTCGGTGTCTTCCTCCGCAGAAATTTCCAGGGCCACGGTGCAGACTCTGGACAGCTCGGAGTCCGGCGCGGTAATACCGATCACGGTGGCGCCGTTTTGACGGGCGATCTGGGCAATGTCGATCATTTCCCGGGTACGCCCGGTGTAGGAGATCACCACGATGACATCACCGGTGCTGCTCCCGGCCGCGACCATGCGCTGCATCAGCGCATCGTCGTAGGCCACAACCGGAATGTTGAAGCGGAAGAACTTGTGCTGGGCATCCATGGCCACCGGTGCCGATCCGCCCATGCCAAAGAAGTTGATCTGTTTGGCCTGGATCAGATGATCGATGGCCAGACCAAGTGCCTTGGGAGAAAGCGCCTGGCGAGCCTTGTCCAGGCTGGCAATGGTGCTGAGTACGATTTTGTCGGCAAATTCCGCGACCGAGTCGTCCGGGCTGATGTTTTGTCCCACATACGGTGTACCGGTGGCGATGCTCTGGGCAAGGCGGATCTTGAAATCCGGAAATCCCGTTGCAGAGAAGCTCCGGCAGAAGCGGTTTACCGTCGGTTCGCTGACATCGGCCGCCCTTGCCAGGGCTGCGATGCTGTAGCGGGTGGCCGCGGTGGGGTCCTTCAGGATAGCCTCGGCTACCTTGCGCTCCGATTTGTTGAGGGTGTCCAGGCTTGCCTGAATGACAGCCAGCACGTTGTCGTCCGGATGCGTGTGTCTCGACGCCATTGGGGTGAATCTCCTATCCTGTCCTATCGATCGGAACCGGCCGATCCGGCGTCAGATTATACCGTGTTTTGCGGCCAAGAGTGGTAGTAAAAATATCAAAATATAATGATTTAAGTTGGAATCAATCGGTTTAGGTGTCACTATTTTGATAAAATAACTACGCATGGCGGTGAGCTCTGGTCGACAGGAGCCGTCCAGCCGGTGCGAATCGTTCAACTTCTGGAGACTATTCCGTCATGGCAGAACAGAGCATGACACGCTGCGACCTGATGATGTTCGGTGCGCTGGGCGATCTGGCTCAACGCAAACTGTTCCCTGCTCTGTATCAGCTGGAGCGGGCCGGCTTACTGGAAAAGGACACCCGGATTCTTGCCTTGGCCCGGGACAAAGTGGATACCTCCGGTGCCCGGCGCCAGCTGGAAGACAAGCTGCGCACCTACGTCAAGGATGACGAGCTGGACCGCGATACGCTCGCCCACTTTCTGGCGCGTATTGATTACATCTGCTTTGACTTCAGCGACACCGAGGGCTACCAGCAGCTGAATGACTGGCGGAAAACGGGCGGCGGGGCGCTGATTGTTTATATGGCGACGCCACCGTCCATTTACGGGATGATCGCCCGTAATCTGCGCTCCGGGGGGTGCTGTGACGAACGCACCCGCGTCGTGGTGGAAAAGCCGATTGGCCATGATCTGGACTCATCCAAAGTCATCAATGATCAGTTGGCAGAGGTGTTCAATGAAAACCAACTGTTCCGGATTGACCACTACCTCGGCAAGGAAACGGTTCAGAATCTGATCGCCTTACGGTTCGCCAACAATCTGTTCGCCACCCAGTGGAACCAGAATCACATCTCCCATGTCGAGATTACCGTGGCCGAGAGCGTGGGGATCGAAGGCCGGTGGGGGTATTTTGATAAAGCCGGCCAGATGCGGGACATGATCCAGAATCACCTGCTTCAGCTGCTCTGCCTGATTGCGATGGACCCACCGTCGGATCTGTCAGCAGACAGCATTCGTGATGAAAAGGTGAAAGTGCTCAAGGCTCTGCGACCGATCACGCCGGATCTGATGGAGACCCATCTGGTGCGGGGGCAGTACACGGCCGGTACCAGCATGGGCAAGCCTGTGCCGGGTTACCTGGAAGAGGAAGACGCCGCCAAAGGCAGTACAACGGAGACTTTTGTGGCCCTGAAAGCGGAGATCCATAACTGGCGCTGGGCAGGGGTCCCGTTTTACATCCGTACCGGGAAACGGTTGCCGGAAAAGCTGTCGCAGATCATCATTCATTTCAAGCCGGCACCGCACTACATCTTTGATCCGGATCAGAAACACCTGGCCAACAACAAGCTGATCATCCGTCTGCAGCCCGATGAAGGCATGTCGTTGCAGATTCTCACCAAGGACCAGGGTCTGGACAAGGGCATGCGGCTGCGACAGGGCCCACTGGAACTCACCTTCTCCGAGGCGTTTAATTCGCCGCGCATTCCGGATGCCTACGAACGGCTTTTGTGGGAGGTCATGAAGGGCAATCAATACCTGTTCGTGCGTCGGGATGAGGTGGAATATGCCTGGCGCTGGGTGGACCAGGTCATGTCTCACTGGGATGATCAGGCCGCTTACCCCAAGCGCTATGCCGCCGGCACCTGGGGCCCCGTTGCCTCCATTGCGATGATTACCCGCGATAACCGGAGCTGGTATGAGGATGCCTGACATGGCCTGGCCGGCCGGTGTGGTCACGGTCGAAGAGAGCGACCCACGGGCCGCTGCCCAGTGGCTTGCTGATCGTGTCGCTGGGCAACTCCGTGCGTCGCTTGCGTCGGCCGCGCGCGCGAGCCTGGCGGTATCCGGAGGTTCGACCCCAACGCCATTTTTCGAGGCATTGCGTACCCGTGAGCTGCCCTGGCATCGGGTGGACATCACCCTGGCGGATGAGCGCTGGGTGCCGGAGACCGATGCCGACAGCAATGCAGGTCTCATTCGTGCTTCGCTGATGCAGGACCGCGCCGCTGCCGCGAATTTCGTACCGCTGTGGTACGAGGCGCCATCCATCGTTGCCGGCCAGGCCCTGAGCGAGGCGGCGTTATCCACTATGCAGTGGCCACTGGATGTCGTGGTGCTGGGCATGGGCAATGACGGCCATACCGCCTCGCTGTTTCCTGATGCGCCCGAATTGCCGTTGGCTCTGGCAACCGACGCCGTTGGCCGGACCGTGATTTTACGTCCGCCGTCCCAGGCCCGGGAGCGGCTGTCACTGAACTATAGAACCCTGCGGGCAGCGCGCTACACAGCCCTGCACCTCAAGGGTGAGGACAAGCTGGTCACCCTTGCGAGAGCGCTGTCGGACCCCGCAGATATTCAAGCCATGCCGATACGCGGTTTCCTGAGGTCGGGTCTGGACGTTGTCTGGAGTCCGGGTTAGGCACCGCCAGCTATCACTGAGGGCTGATTTTTTCTTTTAATCTTTTCGGGTAAGCGAGTTCAATATGTCCCAATTATCCATGCATCACCGCCATCTGGTTCAGTCGCTACTGTCTTCCTGTCCGCTGGTGCCGGTTATCACCATTACTGACCCTGAACAGGTGATTCCGCTGGGGCGCGCCCTGGTGGAGGGCGGTATCCGGATTCTTGAAGTGACCCTGCGCACGGAACACGGCCTCGGTGCCATTCATCAACTAAGGAAGGCGTTTCCGGATGTGTGGGTTGGCGCTGGTACCGTGGCCCAGGTCAGTCAGTATCGCGAAGCCGAGGCCGCCGGCGCGCAGTTTGTTATTACCCCCGGGGTGACCGAATCCGTTCTGCACTACGGTCTGACTGCGCAAGCGCCCTTGTTGCCGGGTGTCTCCACGATCTCCGAAATGATGATGGGATACCAGCTGGGCTACCGGGAATTCAAATTTTTCCCGGCCGAAGTCGCCGGTGGTATCCCGGCTCTCAAGGCGTTTGCCGGTCCGTTTCCGGACGTTACGTTCTGCCCGACCGGCGGAATTCGCCGCGATACCGCGCGAGATTATCTTGCGCTGCCTACGGTTGCAGCCGTCGGTGGCACCTGGCTGACGCCGGCGGATAAACTGGCGGCCGGGGACTGGCAGGGCCTGTCCGACATCGCCAGCGGCAGTCTGCGGGATATTCTGGCGCCCTAGTGTGCCGTCTGGTTAATTCGTTGACCTAATGAGCCACTGAGGACCGAAAGAGCAAGGCGCGGTGGCGAAGGTTTGGTGGTTCCAAATCGAGACATCGCAACGCGGCTATTTCGGTCCTCAGTGGCTCCCGAAGGGCGCGGCGCTGAGGGCCCTGGACCCGCGTTGCCAGCCCTTGATGTGGAACTACCACATCGGCGGACTGTCGCCTTAGCCAGAACCCTCAGCGTCACGCATTAGGTCAACGAATTAACCAGACGGCACACTAGTGCCCTTGAGCTAGGGTTCGCGTCAGGTTGACTCAGGCGTCCTGGCGCTCTGCCTGGTCTTCCTCGAACAGCGTTTGAAGTTCCGCGGCGGCTTCCTGCGCGGATTGCAGGATCTTGTCCCGATCCTCATGCAGGCCATGCTGGCGTTGCAGGTTGTGTTCATCGGTCTGTCGGAAGAGCGTTGCCAGATCATGAGCCTCGCTGCGATCACGGCCCAGCGTGACCAGCATTTCCTCGGCCATGTGCAGGGCAGACAGAAATGTCTCCCGGACCAGCCAGTGGACGTCCAGATCCATCAGGCGGTGGGCGTGGAGACGATTTCTGGCCCGTGCCAGAACCCGCACGTCCGGGAATTCCTCTCGCACCAGGGCGGCGGTGCGCAGGGAGGTGCTGACATCGTCGATGGCCAGAATCAGCACTTTGGCCTCGCCCAGTTTGGCCGCCCTCAGCACATCAAGCTGTGAGGCATCGCCGTAGTGAACGGTGTTGCCGAAGCGTCGCACCACGTCCACCTGCTCCGGATTGATGTCCAGCGCCGTAAAGGGAATTTTCAGGGAACCCAGCATCCGGCCGCATATCTGGCCGAAGCGACCGAAGCCTGCGATCACGACCCCTGTACGCTCATCATCGAATTCGTCAAAGGGCAGGGGCTCGTCCGGGAAGTGGCGCTCTGTGACCCGCTCCATCAGCGACACCAGCAGCGGTGTAAAAATCATGGAAAGCGTGATGATGGCGGTCAGCTGGCCACCCAGTGTTTTGTCAATCAGTCCCAATTGCACGCTCAGGGCAAACAGCACGAAGCCGAATTCACCGCCCTGGCTGAGCAGCAGCCCCAGGCGTAAAGCCGCCTTGACCTTGAGTCGCCCGCCAAAGTGACCCAGCGATGCAATCAACAGAGTTTTTATGGCCATCAGACCGAGCGCGGCCAGCACCAGGAAAAGGGGTTCGCGCAAAATCTCGTTCAGGTCCAGGGTCATGCCGACTGAAATGAAAAACAGCCCGAGTAACAGCCCCTTGAAGGGTTCGATGTCGGCTTCCAGTTGGTGGCGGAATTCCGAGTCGGCCAACAGCACGCCCGCCACGAAGGACCCGAGGGCCATGGACAGCCCCACCGTTTCCATCAGGAACGCGGTGCCAGAGACGACGAGCAAAGCCGCCGCAATCGAAATTTCCCGTACGCGGGTGGTGTGGACGAAGCGCAGCACATGGCGTATCAGGTAACGGCCAGCGATGATAATGGCGGCAAAGCTCAACACGACCCGCCCGGCGTCCAGCAACATCTGTTGCCAGGTACCGTGATCGTTCTCGCCGGTCAGGAACGGCAGGAACGCCAGCAATGGTACGACTGCCATGTCCTGGAACAGCAGTATGGTAAACGCGAGGCGACCATGGCCGGACGAGAGTTCGCCTTTTTCGGCCAGTAGCTGAAGCACGAAGGCGGTCGACGACAGGGCAAGGCCGCCGCCGATGACCAGAGCAATATTGACAGGTTTGCCCGCCAGGATCAGCAGTCCGCCAATCACCAGCAGGCCACTCAGGACCTGAAGGCTGCCCAGGCCGAAAATCGGTTTGCGAAGTGCTTTAAGGCGCGAGAACTGAAGTTCCAGGCCAATAACGAACATCAGCATGACCACGCCGAATTCGGACACATGGAATATCCGGTCCACATCACTGAACACCGACAGCCCGGTGGGCCCGATCAGCAGGCCGGCGGCGATGTAACCCAGGATGGAGCCAAGGCCGGCCCGCTTGAACAGGGGGACGGCGATGATGGCAACCAGAAACAGACTGACGACTTGGCTTAGTGGGCTCATGGTATCCCCTGGCAACAGGTAACGAGAGTCAGAGTTCCTCTCGGGCTCGCTCGTCGCGGACGGACCGATGGCCATGTAGGGCAACCGGATCAGCGCCGTCGGGACTCGATCGGATTGAGCAGCTTACCTGTTGACGCGGACAAAGTCGTGAGCACATTCGTCTATAGCGCGCGCGATAACGCCGGCGCCGGAGTGAGGGCCATCGGGCGTCCGGAGACGCTGGCAGAGGGCGGCGACAGCGAAACGGCGTGGTGCACGTCTGCCGATCCTGTCGCCCCGGGCTGAAGCCTAGCGGATGTCCGTACCGACCCGGACAATTTTCATGGAGTTGGTGCCACCCTGGGCATTGGCGTAATCGCCTTTGGTAATGACCACCAGGTCGCCTTCGCTGACAACGCCACGCTGCAGAAGTTCGCGCACGGCATGGGCGTTGGTTTCTTCAGGCAGGACCGTAACGGAGTCAAACGGGACCGTCTGCACGCCACGATAGAGCACGACCCTGTGTTGCGTGCTGTGATGGCGGGAAAACGCGAAGATGGGCAGGCTCGACTTGATCCTTGACATCATAAGCGGTGTTGCACCGGTCTCGGTCAGGCAAATGATTGCCTGCACCTGCTGCAGGTGGTTGGCCGCGTACATTGCCGACAACGCAATGGCTTCATCCACCGCTTCCATGGATTCGTGAATCCGGTGCTTGGAGGTATGGGTGGACGGGTGTTTCTCCGCGCCGATGCAGATGCGAACCATAGCCTCGACGGCCTCGGTGGGGTAGTCCCCGACCGCGGTCTCAGCTGACAGCATAACCGCGTCGGTGTAGTCGAACACGGCGTTGGCCACATCGGATACCTCGGCCCGGGTGGGCATCGGATTGTCGATCATGGACTCCATCATCTGGGTCGCCGTGATCACCACTTTGTTCAGTGCCCGCGCCCGATTGATGATGTGCTTCTGGACACCGACCAGTTCGGCATCGCCGATTTCCACCGCCAGATCCCCGCGCGCCACCATGACCGCATCGGATGCTTCAATAACGGCATCCAGCGCCGCGTCATCATGGGCGAGTTCGGCCCGCTCTATCTTGGCAACCAGACCCGCTGATGAGCCGGCCTCCCGGAGCAGGTCGCGCGCAATGTGCATGTCCTCGGCCGTACGAACAAAGGAGACGGCCACATAATCGGCGCCCAGCAATGCCGCCGTCTTGATGTCTTCCTTGTCTTTCTCGGTGAGCGCATCGGCTGACAATCCGCCACCGCGTTTGTTGAGGCCTTTGTTATTGGACAGGGGTCCACCGATAGTGACCCGGGAGGTGATGCTGTGGTCATCAACCGCCTCCACCGTCATTTCGATACGTCCGTCGTCGAGTACCAGCGTGTCCCCTGGATGAACATCGTTGATCAGCTGCTCATAGTCGATGCCGACCGCGTCTTCAGTGCCCGCCTCCTTGTCCATCTTGGCGTCGAGCACGAACTGCTGACCGGGTTTCAGGGCCACCTTGTTGTCAGCAAACCGGGCAATGCGGAGCTTGGGTCCCTGAAGGTCAGCCAGCAGCGCAACGAATCGGCCCTGGGCAGCCGCGGTTTCGCGAACCAGTCTGGCGCGCTGGATGTGGTCGTCAGCACTGCCATGGGAAAAATTCAAACGGGTGACGTCGACACCAGCGGCAATGATCCGCGCCAGGGATTCGGGTGAGTCGGTTGCCGGGCCGAGCGTGGCGACGATTTTGGTGCGCCTGAGCATGATGTCTGGATCCTTTATAGTCGGTGGAGTCGCATGCGGGATGCGATGCGTGCGCCGTATCCGGAAAAGCCCGGAAGACCGAACGACGGGATTCCCTCAAGGATACCCGATCGACGGTCCAGGATTAATGGCCGGCTTTCATCAACGCCAGCGTATTATCCAGCATCCGGTTGGAAAATCCCCACTCATTGTCGTACCAGGCCATGACTTTGGCTTGCCGTCCCAGGACCCGGGTATGGTTGGCATCGAAGATGCTCGACAACGCGTTGTGATTGAAGTCTACACTGACCAGCTTCTCACTGTTATAGCCAAGAATATGGCTGTCTTCTGCCGCGGCCCGAACCGCGTCATTGAGCTCGTCCACCGAGGTATCGCGGGAGACCACGAACGTGAAGTCGACCAGCGATACATTAATGGTCGGGACGCGTACGGCCATCCCGTCCAGTTTGCCATCGAGTGCCGGAATAACCTTGCCAATGGCCGCTGCGGCGCCGGTTTTGGTCGGAATCATCGACTGCGTGGCCGAGCGCGCCCGATACAGATCCTTGTGGTAAACATCGCTGAGCTTCTGGTCATTGGTGTAGGAGTGAATCGTCGTCATCAGGCCGCTTTCGACACCGACCGCGTCGTGCAGGGCCTTGACCACCGGTGCCAGGCAATTGGTCGTGCAGGACGCATTGGAGATAATCTGGTGTTCGGCGGTCAGCGTGTTGTCGTTGACCCCGTATACAATCATGCCGTCAGCGTCGGCGGAGGGGGCTGAAATGATCACCTTGCGGGCGCCGGCCCGCAAATGGCCCTCGGCCTTGCTGCGGCTGGTAAACAGCCCGGTGCACTCAAGTACCACGTCAACATGGTAGTCTTTCCAGGGCAGGCTGTCGGGATCGCGGATGGCCGTGATCGCAATGCGGTCACCGTTGATGGAGATGGATTCGGAATCGTGACTGACGATGCCGCTGAAGCGGCCGTGAACGCTGTCATACCGCAATAGATGGGCGTTGGTTTCAGCATCACCCAGGTCGTTGATGGCGACCACCTGAATCTGGTTCCGGTAGTTATTTTCATACAAGGCGCGGACCACGTTGCGCCCGATGCGACCGAAGCCATTGATAGCAATACGAATAGTCATAGTTGGGCTCCATCCGAGAATGTTCGTTGTTGTTTAATGTAGTAAATATAACAACAAAAAACGAACATTTGAACCTTCGATCGTGAATGAAGCAGAAAAAGAAAGTAAACTTACGGCCATAACAACGATTTTGATTTGACTCTGGAAACACGGTAGGAGAACGGTATGCACGCCACGGTTGAAAAAGTGACCCAGCGAATCATCGAGAGGAGCCGCGGTACCCGAGGGGATTACCTGGACCGGATGAATACGCTCAAGGCTCAGTCTCCGCATCGCGGTGTACTGTCCTGCGGCAACCTGGCTCACGGTTTTGCCGCCTGCCAGCCGGCCGACAAGGACACCCTCAAGCTGATGAACAAGGCCAATGTGGCCATAGTCTCGGCATACAACGACATGCTCTCGGCGCATCAGCCTTATGAGCGGTTTCCCGATATCATCCGTGAAGCGGCACACGGGATGGGCTCGGTGGCCCAGTTTGCTGGCGGAACACCCGCCATGTGTGATGGGGTTACCCAGGGGCAGCCGGGTATGGAGTTGAGTTTGTTCTCCCGTGACGTGATCGCCATGAGCACGGCTGTCGCCCTGAGCCACAACATGTTTGATGCAACCCTGTTGCTGGGGATTTGCGATAAAATCGTGCCTGGATTGCTGCTGGGCTCATTGAGCTTCGGCTATCTGCCGACCATCCTGGTGCCGGCCGGCCCGATGCCGTCCGGCCTTCCCAACAAGGAAAAACAGCGTATCCGGCAACTCTACGCCGAGGGCAAGGTCGGCAAGGAGGAACTGCTGGAGGCGGAAAGCCAGTCCTACCACAGTCCCGGCACCTGCACCTTTTACGGCACCGCCAACAGCAACCAGCTGTTGGTTGAAGTGATGGGCCTGCACCTGCCGGGGTCGGCATTCATCCACCCCAACACGCCCTTGCGGGACAACCTCACCCGGGCCGCGACGGAGCAGGTCATTCGGCTGTCAAAACCCAACGGTGGCGAGCTCGGACTCGGTGACATGGTCGATGAAAAGGCGATCGTCAATGCGCTGGTGGCGTTGCTGGTGACCGGCGGTTCCACCAATCACACCATTCACTGGATTGCGATTGCGCGGGCGGCAGGCATCCTGATTGACTGGAATGACTATGCGGAACTGTCTTCCGTCGTGCCATCGATGACGCGCATCTATCCGAATGGCCAGGCGGACGTCAATGCGTTCCATGACGCGGGCGGCACACCTTTTCTCATTCGTGAGCTGCTCAATGGCGGATACCTGCACAATGACGTGGAGACGGTTGTGGGTCATGGTCTGGAGCGCTATACCCGGATGCCGACCTGGCAGAACAATACCTTGAGCTGGACGCCTGCGGTTACCGAAAGTCGCGACACCTCGGTGCTCAGCAGTGCGAGCGAGCCGTTCGCACCCGATGGCGGGCTGCGGGTACTGGACGGCAATCTGGGGCGCGGTGTCATGAAGGTGTCGGCGGTTGCCAGAGAGCATCATCAGGTAGAGGCCGAGGCGGTGGTGTTCGATGACCAGGATGAGCTCAAAGCAGCCTTTGATGCGGGGGATCTGGATCGTGATTGTGTGGTTGTGGTGCGGTTTCAGGGCCCGAAGGCCAATGGAATGCCCGAACTGCACAAGCTGACGCCCTACCTGGGGGTGCTTCAGGACCGTGGTTACCACGTGGCCCTGGTGACCGATGGTCGGATGTCCGGTGCCTCGGGTAAAGTGCCGGCGGCGATTCATGTGTATCCTGAGGCGCTGGATGGCGGGCTGATTGCGCGAGTCAGAAACGGTGACCGCGTAACGGTTGATGCAGTTGCCGGGAAGCTGACCCTGAACGTGTCCGCGCCTGAGCTGGCCAGCCGCGAACCTGCGCACGTCGATTTGAGCCGCCGTCACCACACCGGGTTCGGGCGAGAACTGTTTGGCTGGATGCGCCGGGCCGCCAGCAGTCCGGAGGAGGGCGCCTGCTTTTTCTGGAACCACGACGCATGAGCCCGCCGTGTGTGCTCAGAGATAGCGGACCACATCTGAGACCTTGAAACGGTATTGTCGGTTATAAACGCCGTTGTCAGCGCGCTTGCCGGCGGCGAGCACCATGATCACCTGTTTTCCCGACCCCTTGAGATCGAGGACGCGTCGTACCCGACACGCATCGAAACCTTCCATCGGACAGGAGTCAAAGCCGTGGGCCCGCAGGGCCAGCATCAGGTTCTGGGCCGCCAGTGCCGTCGATTTGGCCGCCCAGACCCTCATCGCTCCGGGCGAGTATGGCTCCCGCGGCACAGGCCGCCGCAGACCCGCCACCAGCCCGGCGGCCCTCTTGGCAAGCCCGAACAGGCCCAATGGCCCCTGGTTGTAGTGCACGGGCGCAATCCGGCGGTAATATTTGTCCACGATTCCGGGTACGGTCGGTTCCGGCCACTCATCGAGATTTCGCTGGCTGTGGGCTCGCCAGGTATCGGTTCTGGCGACCACGGCAATCAGTAAGGGAGCGGTGCGGGCAGCGTTCTGTCCGAGGCAGGCCTCAGCCAGGCGTGCGCGGATCTCGGGTGTTTGTACCACGATAAACTGCCAGGGCTGAAGATTGCTCGAGTTGGGCGCCAGAATGGCCAGTTCGAGGCAATCCTGCAGTACCGAGTCCGGAATCGGGTCGGGTTTGAAACGGCGAACAGACCGTCGGCTCCGAACGACCTTACGAAACTCTTCCACGTCTATGTCGGGCAATGTCTCTGCAGCGGCTGGGTGTGGGTCTGGCATCTTTGCTACTCTTGGCTCGTGATCAATCACGACCCGTTCAGGGTCGTCGTAAAAGGCTTTATGTTTGCGGGTTTCGCGGGTCAATGTAAAGCGAGGGAGGCTCTATGGATCAGGCCGAGGAGACTTTACCGGCGCTGCTGGCCCGGGTCAGGCAGTGCACGCTCTGTGCCGACGATTTGCCGCTGCCGCCACGGCCTGTGGTCCAGGCCGATGCCGACGCCCGAATTCTGGTCGTCGGTCAGGCGCCGGGCCGGCGGGTGCATGAAACGGGGTTGCCCTTCAACGATCCCAGTGGTGATCGTCTGAGGGCATGGATGGGGATCGACCGGGATACTTTTTATGACGCCAGCCAGGTCGCCATTTTGCCGATGGGCTTCTGCTACCCTGGCAAGGGAAAATCCGGTGACTTGCCGCCCCGGCCGGAATGCGCTCCGACCTGGCGGCAGGCCCTGCTGGACCGGTTGCCGAACGTTGAACTGACTCTCGCTGTTGGCCAGTATGCGCAGCAATGGCATATGGGGCAGACCTACCGGTCTGTGACCGAGACGGTCAGGCAGTGGTCATCGTTCTGGCCGGATGTCGTGCCCATGCCGCACCCCAGTCCGCGCAATAATCTCTGGCTGAGGCGCAATCCGTGGTTCGAAGAGAACGTTGTGCCAGAACTGCAACAGCGGGTCGCACGACTTCTGGCCACGCCCGCAGGCGGATGATGAGGTGACCGTCGCGCTGGCAGCCTCCATGCCGCCGGCGAGTGGGGTCGGACGATTTATTGCAGGGTGATGGGCTGACCTGCCTGCTTGCGTTCGGCCTGCCATTGCTCCAGGGTCTGGGCGGATTCCTGGCCGCTCATCCGGCCGACGATCTCGAAGTAATCATCCCCGAGTTTGCCCGCTTTGACGGCGTCGCGATGCTTGCTTTTAACGACGTACGTGGTCTGGATGTTCTGGTGATCGAAGGCTCGCCATTGCTGTTGGTCTTTCAGGAAACTGTATTTGTGGCCTTCCAGCGCCTTGATGACGGCGCTCGTTTTGGTGGTACCGGCCCGTTCAACGGCATCCTTGTACTGGTATACGATGCTGTAGGCCGACGCCGCAGAGGTAGAGGGCATCAGGTTATAGTGGCTGGAGAAGGCCTCCACGAACTGCTGACCACGGGGGTAGTTATCCTGATAGGGAACCTGCCAGACCCAGGGCGACGTGCCGATGACGCCGTCCATGATGGTCGGGCCGACCTGGCGCGCCATACCCAGCGTGATGTTCGGAACCACGATCTGCATCTTGTCCTTCAGGTCCATCTGATAAGCGAGGTTGAGGGCTCGCACCATGTCGTCCCCGAACAGCACCATCATCAGCACGTCGGCTCCGCTGTCCCGGGCTTTCTCCAGGGCTGCCTTGAAGTCACGGATGTAGGCTTTGGGAAAGGGTGTCAGGACACCCGGGTTAACCTTCTCATCTTCGGTGTTGGTGAACCGCCTTACCGATTTTTCTGTTGACCAGCCCCAGGTGTAGTCGGCCGTGATATAGAAGTAGCGTTTGCCGCTGAATTTGGTATTGAGATACTGGCTAAGCGCCTTCGCGGACATCCAGGCGTTGAACGGTTCCCGGAACATGTGCGTCTGACCGGCACTACCGGTGGTCGCGTTGGAATAGGTCAGAGTGCCAAAGTAAATTGTGTCCCGGGCTTTGGCTGCTTTGCCGGAGGAAATGGCAACGGCGCTGGAGGAGCCGCCGAACACCATGCTGACGTTCTCCTTGTCAATAAGCTCGGCAGTATTGGCGGCGCCGCGCTTGGGATCGCCACCGGTGTCGCGGATGGCCAGTTCGACCGGCCGCCCCATGATACCGCCCGCTTTGTTGATTTCCTCGATGGCCAGAAACGTGCCCAGACGCTGCTGCAGCCCCTGATTCTTGTAACGCCCCGTCTGCGGGTAGTTGAGACCAATCTTGATCGGCTCAGCGGCGACCGCCACCGTGGTGGTCGCCAAAAACATCAGCAAACAGGCCACCAGAAGCTTCTTGTACGACATTGTGTGCTCTCCTGTACGCAGGCACCTGCCAGACACACCAAACGGTCATGTGTGTATGGCAGGCCCCGGTATGCCGGCGAGCTGGGGTGCCCGCTCGAATTGTTAAATCATTTAAAGCAGAAGAGTCGCCCGGTTTGACGGGCAGTACAATGGTACTTAAGTAATAAAACCAGAACTAAGTTGTCAGCGCAGGTAACTCAATGTTAACGCACGCGCCCCTCACGCCAGGCTTTCAGCAGATCGTCATAGGGTATGGTCTTGCCCGGGGGCTTTTCATTCGCCAACTTTGGCTTGGGCGCGCCGGGCTGGGCCAGCCACCACTTCCTCCCTTTTAGTTCGTCCCGGTCAGCCAGTCGTGGTCCGCAGTTTTTTAACAGATAGTTACGCTGCATGACGGCCATCGCCCGGTCCTGGCTCTCGGCCAGACGATCGAGGGCCTCCTGGGGCGTCCGCTTGCCATCGATGGCGTCGGCGATATTTGGCCACCAGAGTTTTGCGAGCTTCGGATAATCCGGAACATTCAGGCCGGTGGGTGTCCAGGCCTCCCGGGCCGGGCTCTGGTAAAATTCGACCAGTCCTCCCAGTTTGGGTGCTTCTGCCTGCATGGCCGGGGCCGCCAGGTCTGACTTGCGAATCGGTGTCAGGCCGACCAGGGTTTTGCGCAGCGATACGGATTTGGACACGGTAAATTGGGCATAGAGCCAGGCCATTTTCTGCCGATAAAGACTCATGGCCCGCGGAATCGTCCAGGCGCCGACGTCCTGATAGCCCAGTTTCATGCCGTCCTGCCAGTAAGCGCCATGAGGTGACGGTGCCATTCGCCATTTTGGCGTGCCGTCCTTATTGACGACAGGGAGTCCTGGTTTTGTCATGTCCGACGTGAATGCGGTGTACCAGAAGATCTGTTGGGCGACATTACCCTGAGCAGGCACCGGACCGGCTTCCGTGAAGGTCATGTTGATTGCTTCCGGTGG
>JAWVWU010000008.1:0-14542 GCA_033723595.1 Marinobacter sp.
CGGGGCTACTTCTTTTTGCGCAGTCGCTGGATCAGGGAGGAAGTATCCCAGCGGCTGCCACCCATGGCCTGGACGTCGGCGTAGAACTGATCAACAACGGCAGTTACGGGCAGTGAAGCTCCGTTCTTGCGCGCCTCGTTGAGGCAGATCGCGAGATCCTTGCGCATCCAGTCGACTGCAAAACCATGCTCGAATTCGCCCCGCGCCATGGTGCCCGAGCGGTTTTCCATTTGCCAGGACTGGGCGGCGCCCTTTGAAATCACCTCCACGACTTTTTCGATGTTGAGATTGGCGTGCTCGGCGAAGTTCAAGGCTTCCGACAGGCCCTGAATAAGCCCGGCAATGGCGATCTGGTTCACCATTTTGGTTTTCTGGCCCGCACCGGCGGTGCCCATCAGTTTCTTGGCCCTGGCATAGCATTCCAGCACCGGCTGTGCCTGCTCAAAATGGCCCCGGTGACCACCACACATGATGGTCAGCTGGCCATTCTCCGCGCCTGCCTGGCCACCGGATACCGGCGCGTCCATAAAGCCGATGCCATGCTCCTCGCAATCCCTGGCCAGTTGTTCGGCAATCGTGGCCGAGGCCGTGGTGTGGTCGATGACCAGCGCGCCCGCACGGGCATTCGCGATAATGCCGTCGGGGCCTTTGAAGATGCCGATCAGATCCGGGTCGGCGCCGACGCAGGTCATGATGAAGTCCGCGTCTTTAACAGCCTCCGCGATGGTGTGGCAGGCTGTTCCCTGGTACCGCTCGGCCCATTCCCGGGCACGGCTCTGCGTCCGATTGTAGACCCGCGTGGTGAACCCGGCCGCCGACAGGTGCCCGGCCATGGGGAAACCCATCACGCCCAGGCCAATAAAGGCTACAGTTGCAGTCATCGAAATCTCCATTCCAGTACGTATGGAACCGGCTCACGGTCGATGTCGCGAACACGGTTGCCAGGGAAGGGCTCCTGCGTCGTGAGAGGCGTGGAGTCCAGAGTGTCCCTTATCATTACAGACCTTGCTGAAACAAAAAAGGCCGCTGGATTCAGCGGCCTTGATTGCGTCCGAGCGGCAGGTGTCTACCGCTTCGGAAAGTCGCGCGCGGTGGCGCCAGTGTAAAGCTGACGCGGGCGCCCGATCCGGTAGTCGCCACTGACCATCTCGTTCCAGTGGGAGAACCAGCCAATGGTGCGGGACATCGCAAAGATGACCGTGAACATGGAGGTGGGAATACCGATCGCCTTGAGAATAATGCCGGAGTAGAAATCGACATTGGGATACAGCTTGCGCTGCACGAAGTAGTCGTCCTCCAGGGCAATCTGCTCCAGGCGTTGAGCAATTTTGAGCAGTGGATCGTCTTCCAGGCCCAGTTCGGTCAGCACTTCATGAGCCGTTTCAGCCATGACTTTGGCGCGTGGATCGAAGTTCTTGTAGACCCGGTGTCCAAAACCCATCAGGCGGAACGGGTCGTCCTTGTCCTTCGCTTTGGCGATGAATTTCTCGATGTTGGACTCATCGCCGATTTCGGCCAGCATGTCCAGAACAGCCTCGTTCGCGCCGCCATGTGCCGGTCCCCAGAGCGCGGCGATACCCGATGCGATGCAGGCATACGGGTTGGCGCCGGTCGAGCCGGCCAGACGAACGGTTGACGTTGACGCGTTCTGCTCGTGATCCGCATGCAGAATGAAGATCTTGTCCATGGCCTTGGCGAGGATCGGGTTCGGCACGTATTCCTCACATGGCACGCCGAACATCATCTGCAGGAAGTTCTCGGCGTAGGAGAGGTCATTGCGGGGATACATGAACGGCTGGCCGAGACTGTACTTGTAACACCAGGCTGCAATGGTCGGCATTTTGGCGACCAGTCGGTGCGCGGTGATTTCGCGCTGGTGTTCGTCGGTGACGTCCATCTGGTCATGGTAGAACGCCGAAAGTGCGCCGACCACGCCACACATGATGGCCATGGGGTGCGCGTCACGGCGGAAGCCCTGGAAGAAGTTGCGCATCTGGTCATGCAGCATGGTGTGGTTCTTGATGGTGTCGTGAAACCGCTTGTTCTCTTCCGGCGTGGGCAGTTCACCGTTGAGCAGCAGGTAGCAGACTTCCAGGTAATCGGAGTGCTCGGCGAGCTGGTCGATGGGATAGCCGCGATGCAGTAGCACACCATTCGCACCGTCAATGTAGGTGATCGCTGATTCGCAGGCTGCAGTCGATACGAATCCGGGGTCGTAGGTGAAAACGCCCTCCTGGACCAGGCTCCGTACGTCGATGACGTCAGGGCCGGTCGTGCCTGAATAAACCGGTAGCTCAATTGACTTGTCACCCACCGAAAGCGTGGCTTTCCTGTCGGTCATGGTGCTCTCCTATTTATCAGCATTTGAAGCGCGAGATGGCGCGTAGTATCGCACAGGTAACGCTGACTCCGTCACTCCAGTGCCGAGTATATGGTTTACGCGTGCGTGCAGTTTATAGAAATTATGCAATTTTTTCAGGGGGATAGAATGATCGGTGGCGCTTTCTGTTGTTGTTGTCGATCGTTCGCGAACTATCCCGATTTTTTCAAAGCTGGCGGCAAAATATAGGGAGTTGGCTTTTTTTGTCAATGGAAACGGGCGATAAATGCCCAAATAAGCGGGCTCTGCACGGCCGGATGCGCGCAGAGCCGCCGCGCGGGTGCATCGGCGAACGCAACGGACAGGTCCTGAGGGAATTAGACAAAAGATGTGTTTCAACAAACGATTAAGCCCCCTGGCGGCCGCGCGGGCGTTTGTAATTCCGGGGGGCACTCCTTATAATCCCTAGCCCGGAATCGAGGACATACCAAACCGGAACGCCTGCAATGACGTCTGCTTTGGTGTTCTCCCTCCCGACCTTGAGTGCTTTGGAGTCAGGTCCGCCTGCCGGGCCATACATACCAACCTTCCGTCGCTGATCCTGTCAGTGGTCGGAGCCAAAATAGAGAGTGTGAGAGCGCTGTGAATAGCAAACGACCAGTAAATCTCGATCTCGGCAGTTTTCATTTTCCGCTACCTGCCATCACGTCAATCCTGCACCGCATCAGTGGCATCATTATCTTTATTGGTATTGCCTTCATGCTTTACGGGCTTGACCTGTCCCTGTCCGGGGAAGAGGGCTTTGGTCGCGTCAATGAGCTGCTGGACAGCTTCCTGGCGAAGCTGATTGTGTGGGGAATCCTGTCCGGTCTTCTGTACCATCTGGTGGCAGGCATCAAACATCTGATCATGGACATGGGTATTGGCGAGACGCTGGAAGGCGGTCGGCTTGCCGCGAAGGCTACCGTAGCGGTGTCCGTTGTTCTGATCGTGCTGGCAGGAGTCTGGATATGGTAAGCAGCGTAACGAACCTTGGTCGCAGTGGTGTTTACGACTGGATGGTCCAGCGGGTTTCCGCCTACGTATTGGCGCTGTACACGATATTTCTGCTGGGTTTTGTGCTCACCACGGATATCAGCTACGACGCCTGGAGTGGACTGTTCGCTCACACCTGGTTCCGTATTTTCAGCCTGATGGCGCTGATAGCCATGGGCGCACACGCCTGGGTCGGTCTGTGGACCGTAACGACCGATTACATCAAGGCGACAGGCCCGCGATTCCTGGTTCAGGCAGCCTGTGGCGCAGTCATGTTCGTCTACGTTGTCTGGGGTGTTCAGATTCTTTGGGGGCTTTAATTAATGGCTAAAATCAAGACCATTTCTTACGACGCAATCGTTATCGGCGGTGGCGGTTCGGGCATGCGCGCTGCACTGCAGCTGACTGAGTCCGGTGTCAACACCGCTTGCGTGACCAAGGTCTTTCCGACCCGGTCCCACACTGTGTCTGCGCAGGGTGGCATAACCTGTGCGATCGCGAGCGCCGATCCGAATGATGACTGGCGCTGGCACATGTACGACACCGTCAAGGGGTCTGACTACATTGCCGATCAGGACGCCGTTGAATACATGTGCTCAGTCGGGCCGCAGGCTGTTTTTGAGCTTGAGCACATGGGCTTGCCATTTTCCCGTACCGAACAGGGTCGTATCTACCAGCGTCCGTTTGGTGGCCAGTCCAAGGGCCCGGACGATCCCACCCAGGCCGCCCGCACCTGTGCCGCGGCCGACCGAACCGGTCACGCGCTATTGCACACGCTCTATCAGGCCAACCTCAAGGGTGGCACGACGTTCCTGAACGAGTGGTACGCCGTCGATCTGGTGAAGAACAGCAAGAACGAAGTCGTGGGTGTCGTGGCCATCGAAATCGAAACCGGCGAAGTGGCTTACATCAAGGCCAAGGCCACGGTGCTGGCAACCGGCGGTGCCGGACGTATCTACGCGTCCACCACCAACGCCCTGATCAACACCGGTGACGGTATCGGTATGGCGCTGCGTGCCGGATTCCCGATGCAGGACATGGAAATGTGGCAGTTCCACCCGACCGGTATTTACGGCGCCGGTACACTGGTGACCGAAGGTTGCCGGGGTGAGGGCGGCTATCTGATCAACTCCGAAGGCGAGCGCTTCATGGAGCGCTACGCGCCGAACGCCAAGGACCTGGCGGGTCGCGACGTGGTCGCCCGGGCCATGGTCATTGAGGTGCTTGAGGGTCGCGGTTGTGGTCCGGAGAAGGATCACGTCCTGCTGAAGCTGGATCACCTGGGCGAAGAAACTCTGAACCTTCGTCTCCCCGGCATTTGCGAGCTTTCCCGTACTTTCGCACACGTCGACCCGGTGAAAGAGCCCGTGCCGGTCGTGCCCACCTGTCACTACATGATGGGCGGTATTCCGACAACGGTTGGTGGCCAGGCACTGAGCCAGGACGAAAACGGCAATGACGTGGTGATCGAGGGGCTGTTCGCCTGTGGCGAAGCGGCCTGCGTGTCTGTGCACGGGGCCAACCGTCTGGGCGGTAACTCCCTGCTGGATCTGGTTGTCTTTGGTCGTGCCGCGGGGCTTCACATCGAAGAGCGTCTTCGCGACGGCTTCGAGACGACTGCTGCCACCGAAGCTGAGATCGAGCGGTCCATGGCTCGCCTTGAGCGCCTGAACAACGCCCGTGAAGGTGAGAGTGTTGCTGAAGTGCGCAAGGACCTGCAGAACTGCATGCAGCTTTACTTCGGTGTGTTCCGGGACGGTGACAGCATGGCCGAGGGTCTCAAGAAGCTCGACGCCATCGGTGAGCGTGTGCGCAACACCAAGCTGACCGATACCAGTCAGGCGTTCAACACGGCCCGTATCGAAGCACTTGAGCTGGACAACCTGTATGAAGTCGCCTATGCCACCGCGATCTCAGCGTACGAGCGTAAGGAAAGCCGGGGTGCTCACGCCCGCAACGACTTCACCGAGCGTGATGACGAGAACTGGCTGAAGCACTCGGTTTACTTCCCGCTGGAAAAACGCCTCGGCAAGCGGAATGTGAATTTTGCGCCGAAGACGGTTGATACTTTCCAGCCGAAAGTTCGGACGTATTAAAGGGGGATTGGGGTATGTTAGTTAGCCTGTATCGTTACAACCCGGAAACAGACAATGCGCCTTATATGCAGGACATTGAGCTGGACATTCCGAAGGGCAAGGACCTGATGGTTCTGGATATCCTGAACCTGCTGAAAGAGAAGGACCCGTCGATTGCCTACCGTCGTTCCTGCCGTGAAGGGGTTTGCGGCTCAGACGGCATGAACATGAATGGCAAGAACGGCCTGGGATGCATCACGCCCATGTCGGAAGTGGTCAAGAATGACAAGCTGGTCCTGCGGCCGCTGCCCGGCCTGCCGGTGATTCGCGACCTGGTGGTCGACATGTCGATCTTCTACAAGCAGTACGAGAGCATTCAGCCGTACCTCATCAACGACCAGCCGGCGCCCGCCATCGAGCGTCTCCAGTCGCCTGAGGACCGGGAAAAGCTGGACGGTCTGTATGAGTGCATTCTGTGTGCGTGCTGCTCGACGGCCTGTCCGTCTTTCTGGTGGAATCCGGACAAGTTCGTCGGCCCGGCCGGTCTGCTGCAGGCCTACCGCTTCCTCGCGGACACCCGTGATACTGCCCAGGCCGAGCGCCTGTCCAATCTGGATGATCCGTTCAGCGTGTTCCGCTGCCGTGGCATCATGAACTGCGTCAGCGTCTGCCCGAAAGGGTTGAACCCGACGCGTGCAATCGGTCACATCCGCAATCTGCTGCTGCAGCGGGCGACCTGAGCGGCGTAACGCTCAGAAGCCGCTATACTGTTCGGCAGGGTCCAGACAGCCTGCAAGGTACGGTTCAATGACGGACCGTCCTTCCACCATTGGCCAATGGCCAGGGTGAAGACAGACAGGCAAACTACGGAAGCCGTAGCGAGCAGGTTTTTCCTGCTCCCTGCGGCTTTGCTGAGTATTAAACCACTGGGGAGTGACATCATCGGTGGCGGCTTCAGTCGATCTCGTAAAAACCCGTATTGACTGACAGTTTGCCCTGGTCGACCATAGACAGCTCCCCGCACCAGCCCAAGGCGAGCTATTCAACATGCACGAAAGCATAATGGAGCAGTTATGGCTGACATCCCACCTTCAGGGCGGGAATCTGGCCTATGTCGAACAGCTTTTTGAAACCTATCTGACCGACCCGAACGCCATCCCTGAAGAATGGCGCAGTTATTTCGATAAACTTCCCAGCGTCGACGGTCAGCAGGGCCGCGATGTGTCCCATTCTTCGATTCGGGAACAGTTTGAACACATTTCCCGGAACCAGCGTTTTCTCGCCTCCAGCGGCGTCCCCGCCACCGCCACATCCGATGCGGATCGTAAACAGATCCGGGTACTGCAGCTGATCAACGCCTTCCGGTTCCGTGGTCATCAACAGGCTCACCTTGACCCGCTCGGCGTGCTCGAACGGCCGCCGGTTGAGGATCTTGACCTGGCGTTTCACGATCTGTCAGACAGCGACCGCGATCTGGAGTTCCAGACCGGTTCCCTGAATTTCGGCGCTGAGAGCATGAAGCTCGGAGATATCTACGACGGCCTGATGCAGACCTATTGCGGCAGCATCGGTGCGGAATACATGCACGTCGTGGATACCCGGATCAAGCGCTGGTTCCAGCAGCGTATGGAGCCGGTTCGTTCCCGACCCGAGTTCGAACCCAAGACCCGCAAACACGTGCTTGAGCGCCTGACTGCGGCTGAAGGCCTCGAAAAGTACCTGGGATCGCGTTACCCCGGCGTCAAGCGGTTCGGCCTTGAAGGCGGGGAAAGTCTGATTCCGTGCCTGGATGAGCTGATTCAGCGTGCCGGCAGTTATGGCGCCAAGGAAATTGTGCTGGGCATGGCCCACCGCGGCCGCCTGAATGTGCTGGTGAATACGCTCGGTAAAAATCCGAAAGAGCTGTTTGACGAGTTTGAAGGCAAGAAACTGGCTGATTCCGGCTCGGGTGATGTGAAGTATCACCAGGGTTTCTCCTCGAACATCATGACCGAGGGCGGCGAGATTCACCTGGCGCTTGCCTTCAACCCGTCACACCTGGAAATTGTCTCGCCGGTAGTCGTGGGTTCGGTACGGGCCCGTCAGACCCGTCGCGAAGACACCACTGGCTCTCAGGTTGTTCCGATCATCATGCACGGCGACGCGGCGTTTGCCGGGCAGGGCGTGGTGATGGAAACCCTGCAGATGTCACAGACACGCGGGTATGGCGTGGGCGGCACCGTTCATATTGTCATCAACAACCAGGTCGGCTTTACCACCAGCCGTCAGGACGACGCCCGTTCAACCGAGTACTGCACCGACGTCGCCAAGATGGTGCAGGCGCCGATCCTCCACGTAAACGCCGACGATCCGGAAGCGGTGCTGTTCGTGACCCAGATGGCCATGGACTACCGCAACGAATTCAAGCGCGACGTGGTCATCGACCTGGTCTGCTATCGCCGTCGCGGGCACAACGAGGCTGACGAGCCTTCATCGACCCAGCCGATCATGTACGACAAGATCCGCAAGATGAAGACCACGCGCGAGTTGTATGCCAATACGCTGGTTGAGGCTGGCCTTCTGGACGCTGACGCGACCAAGCAGATGGAGCTGGACTATCGCGATGCGCTCGATAAGGGCGATCACGTGGTCAAGTCCCTGGTGAAGGAGCCCAACAAGGAGCTCTACGTCGACTGGCAGCCCTACCTGGGTCACGAGTGGACCGCCAAGTGCAAAACCAGTGTGGGATTGAAAACCATCCAGCGCCTGGGCAAGAAAATGGGCCAACTGCCTGAAGGCTTTGCGGTTCAGCGCCAGGTCTCCAAGATCATTGACGACCGTAACAAGATGAATGCGGGCGCATTGCCGATCAACTGGGGTTACGGCGAGATCATGGCCTACGCCACGTTGCTCAATGAGGGCCATCCGATCCGGATTACCGGTCAGGATGTGGGGCGAGGCACCTTTTCCCACCGTCACGCCGTGCTGCACAACCAGAAGAACGGTGATACCTACGTGCCGCTGCAGGAACTCTCGGACAAGCAGCCCCGGTTCGAAATCTACGATTCGCTGCTGTCGGAAGAAGCGGTCATGGCGTTCGAATATGGCTATGCGACCACCAAGCCGGACGCCCTGATTATCTGGGAAGCCCAGTTTGGCGATTTCGCAAACGGTGCGCAGGTGGTCATTGACCAGTTTCTCAGTAGCGGCGAGCACAAGTGGGGGCGGCTCTGTGGCCTGACACTGTTACTGCCCCACGGCTATGAAGGCCAGGGGCCTGAGCACAGTTCAGCGCGTCTCGAGCGCTTCCTGCAACTGAGCGCCGAGCACAACATGCAGGTGTGTGTGCCCACGACACCTTCGCAGACGTTCCACATGCTGCGCCGGCAGGTCAAGCGTCCGTTGCGCAAACCGCTGATCGCAATCACCCCGAAGAGCCTGCTGCGTCACAAAGAAGCGACGTCCGGGCTGGATGATCTGACCGAAGGCACGTTCCAGACCGTTTTGCCGGAGAAGGAGCCATCCGATCCGAAGAAAGTGCGTCGGTTGATCATGTGCAGTGGTAAGGTCTATTTTGATCTGCTGGAAAAGAAGAAAGCCGACGAGCGGGACGACGTGGCAATCTTCCGCATCGAGCAGCTGTACCCGTTCCCGAACGACGACCTCGATGAGATGCTCAGTCCCTACACCAAGCTTCAGAACGTTGTCTGGTGCCAGGAAGAGCCCATGAACCAAGGCGCGTGGTATTGCAGTCAGCATCATATGCGCAATGCGCTGCATCGCCTCAACCCGAAGCTGTATCTCCAGTATGCCGGTCGCGACGCATCGGCTGCTCCGGCCTGTGGGCACCTGTCCGTGCACATAGAAGAGCAGAAAAAACTGGTTAACGATGCGTTTGAAATCTGACGAGCTACCGAACTAAGGATCAGAGATGTCAACAGAGATAAAAGCCCCCGTTTTTCCCGAGTCGGTCGCAGAAGGCACGGTTGCGACCTGGCACAAGAAGCCAGGTGAAGCCTGTGCTCGTGATGAGCTGATCGTCGATATCGAGACCGACAAGGTGGTCCTCGAGGTCGTTGCACCGGCCGACGGTGTGATTGAGAAAATCCTCAAGGACGAAGGCGATACCGTGGAAAGCGGCGAAGTGGTCGGTCATTTCAAGGAAGGTGCGTCCGGGTCGGCGCCGGCAGAGTCTTCCGACAGCGCCAGCAAGGAAGCCAGTACGGACCAGTCCAGCGAGCAGAGCAGCGATGCCGGTAGCAGCAAGGGCGAGGCGATCCTCAGCCCCGCGGCCCGCAAACTGGCCGAAGAGAACAGCGTTGATCCCGAGTCGGTCAAGGGCACCGGCAAAGATGGGCGCGTGACCAAGGAAGATGTGCAGAACCACATTGATCAGGGCTCCGCTTCCGCCAAGCCTCAGCCGGCATCTTCTGCGGCCGGAACAGCGCCCAATGTACCGGAAGCCAATGTCAGCACCGGTGAGCGCCCCGAGAAGAGGGTTCCGATGACGCGTCTGCGTGCCAGCATCGCCAAGCGCCTGGTCAGCGCGCAACAGAACGCGGCCATGCTGACAACCTTCAACGAAGTGAACATGAAGCCGCTGATGGATCTGCGCAAGCAGTACAAGGACGGCTTCGAGAAGCGTCACGGCATCAAGCTCGGTTTCATGTCGCTGTTCGTGAAGGCCTCCACGGAAGCCCTCAAGCGGTTCCCGGCGGTCAACGCCTCCATCGATAACAACGACATGGTCTACCACGGCTATCAGGACATTGGTGTGGCCGTATCCAGCGATCGCGGTCTCGTGGTTCCGGTGCTGCGTGATACCGACGCTATGGGCCTGGCGGATATCGAAAAGAAAATCGTCGAATACGGCACCAAGGCAAAAGACGGTAAACTGGGCATTGAGGAAATGACAGGCGGGACCTTCACCATCTCCAATGGCGGAGTGTTCGGGTCATTGATGTCAACGCCGATTCTGAACCCGCCACAGACTGCGATTCTGGGTATGCACAAGATCCAGGAACGTCCGATGGCGGTGAACGGTGAGGTAGTGGTACTGCCGATGATGTACCTCGCGCTGTCATACGATCACCGGATGATCGATGGCAAAGAGGCCGTGCAGTTCCTCGTGGCTATCAAGGAAATGGTTGAAGACCCGGCGCGCATTCTGCTGGACGTCTGAACCTGTCACTCAACGAATCAGAAAACGGGATAAAACATGTCTGATAAGTACGACGTAATCGTCATAGGTGCGGGTCCGGGTGGCTACGTTGCCGCAATCAAGGCGGCGCAGCTTGGTCTCAAAACAGCGTGTGTCGAGTCCTGGAGCTCCGAAGAGGGCAAACAGGTACTGGGTGGCACCTGTCTGAACGTTGGCTGTATTCCGTCGAAAGCCTTGCTGGAAATTTCTCATAAATACGAGGAAGCGGGGCACGGTTTCGCCGACCAGGGCATCGAGCTGAAGGATCTCAAGGTCAACGTCGAAAAAATGATGGAGCGTAAGACCGGCATCGTTAAGCAGTTGACCGGGGGCATCGCGTCCCTGTTCAAGGCCAACGGTGTGACGTCGATCCATGGTCGCGGTCGTCTGCTGGCGAACCGTCAGGTGGAAGTCACCGACAAGGATGGCAAGGCCACGACCTACGAAGCCGACAACGTCATTCTGGCCACCGGGTCAAGCCCGATCGAAATCCCGCCGGCACCGTTGAAGGACGGCATCATCGTGGATTCCGAGGGCGCTCTTGAATTTGACGCCGTGCCCAAGCGGCTCGGCGTGATCGGCGCTGGTGTTATCGGTCTGGAGCTGGGCAGCGTCTGGGCTCGTCTTGGTTCCGAAGTGACGGTCCTTGAAGCTCAGGACACCTTCTTGCCGAACGTGGACCAGCAATGTGCCAAGGATGCGCTCAAACAGTTCAAGAAACAGGGCCTCGACATACAGCTCAAGGCACGGGTTACCGGTACCTCGGTCAAGCGTAACCTGGTTACGGTCACCTACGAAGACGCCAAGGGTGAGCAGGAGCTGAAGGTCGACAAACTGGTGGTGGCCGTTGGCCGCCGTCCGCAGACCGACAACCTGTTGGCCGCCGATGCCGGCGTCAATCTGGATGAGCGTGGTTTTATTTTCGTGGATGACCACTGCCAGACAGACGCCCCGGGTGTCTGGGCGGTGGGTGATGTTGTCCGCGGTCCGATGCTCGCCCACAAGGCGTCCGAAGAGGGCGTGATGGTCGCCGAGCGTATTGCCGGGCATAAGCCGCAGGTGAATTACGATTGCATTCCAAACGTGATCTACACCCATCCGGAAGTGGCCTGGGTCGGCAAGACAGAAGAGCAGCTCAAAGCCGAGGGTGAAGCCTACAAGGTCGGCACCTTCCCATTTGCCGCCAACGGTCGTGCCATGGCCGCGAACTCGGCTTCGGGTCTGGTGAAGATCATTGCCGATGAGAAAACCGACCGCATCCTTGGCTTCCACGTGACCGGGCCACAGGCATCGGAAATCGTGGCTCAGGGCGTTATCGCCATGGAGTTCGGTTCCAGCGCAGAAGATCTGGCGCTGACGTGTTTCGCCCACCCGACGTTGTCTGAGTCCGTTCATGAAGCGGCGCTCGGCGTCAACGACGGCGCGATTCACATCGCCAATCGACGCAAGAAAAAATAGCGTCGCTCACCGGGAGTCAAACGCCGGAAAGAGCGTTGATATCGACCCGTAAGGGTCGGTATCCCCGGGTTTCAGACGTGTGCCGCGGCGATCCCCGGCGCACTGAATTGAATCCGCGATAGGCGGATTCAACGTCCGTACATGGTTATTCTCCATCAATAAGCGGGACACAGACTATGAATTTGCACGAATATCAGGGCAAGCAGCTTTTTGCTGAGTATGGCCTGCCCGTATCCAAGGGCATTGCCTGCGATACACCACAAGATGCAGTGGCTGCTGCAACCGAAATCGGCGGTGATGCCTGGGTCGTGAAAGCCCAGGTCCACGCAGGGGGCCGTGGTAAAGCCGGTGGCGTTAAACTCGTCAAGAGCAAGGACGAGATCCGTGCGTTTGCCGAAAACTGGCTTGGCAAGAACCTGGTGACCTATCAGACCGATGAAAAGGGCCAGCCTGTCAGCAAGATTCTGGTTGAATCGCTGACCGACATCGACCAGGAACTGTACCTGGGCGCGGTGGTTGATCGCGGCACGCGCCGTATCGTTTTCATGGCCTCCACCGAGGGTGGCGTGGAAATCGAGAAAGTGGCTGAAGAAACGCCCGAGAAGATTCTCAAGGCCGAGGTTGATCCGCTGGTTGGCGCTCAGCCCTACCAGGGCCGCGAGCTTGCGTTCAAGCTGGGTCTGGAAGGCAAGCAGATCGGACAGTTCACCAAAATCTTCCTGGGTCTGGCCAAGCTGTTTGAAGACTACGACCTGGCACTGCTGGAAATTAACCCGCTGGTCATCACGCCGGCTGGCGACCTCCACTGCCTGGATGCCAAGATCAATGTCGACGGCAACGCCCTGTATCGCCAGAAGAAAATCCACGAGATGCACGACCCCTCCCAGGAAGATGCCCGGGAAGCGGAAGCAGCTCGTTGGGAACTGAACTACGTCGCGCTTGATGGCAACATCGGTTGCATGGTTAACGGTGCCGGTCTGGCAATGGGCACCATGGACATCATCAAATTGTCCGGCGGCCAGCCAGCCAACTTCCTGGACGTCGGCGGCGGTGCCACCAAGGAGCGGGTAACGGAAGCGTTCAAGATTATCCTCTCGGACGACGCTGTACAGGCCGTGCTGGTCAACATCTTCGGCGGCATTGTGCGTTGCGACATGATTGCCGAGGGCATTATCGGCGCGGTGAAGGACGTGGGCGTCAAGGTTCCTGTTGTGGTTCGCCTGGAAGGCAACAACGCCGAGCTGGGCACTAAGGTGCTGGCGGAGAGTGGCCTGAACATCATTGCCGCCACCAGTCTGGCGGATGCCGCAGAGCAAGTCGTTAAAGCCGCAGGGGGTAAATAATGAGCATCCTGATCACTAAAGACACCAAGGTTATCTGTCAGGGCTTTACCGGCGCTCAGGGTACCTTCCACTCCGAGCAGGCGATTGCCTACGGCACCAAAATGGTCGGTGGTGTGAGCCCGGGTAAGGGCGGCACCGAGCACCTGGGGCTGCCAGTGTTCAACACCGTCCGTGAAGCGGTCGAGAAGACCGGGGCCGAGGCGACGGTTATCTACGTGCCGGCTCCGTTCTGCAAAGACGCCATCATTGAAGCGGCCGATGCCGGAATCGAGCTGATCGTGTGCATTACCGAAGGTATTCCGACCATCGATATGCTGTACGCCAAGGAATACGTTGATCGCAAAGGCGTGCGCATGATCGGCCCGAACTGCCCGGGCGTGATCACGCCGGGCGAGTGCAAGATCGGTATCATGCCTGGCCATATTCACAAGCCAGGCCGCGTCGGCATCGTGTCCCGCTCGGGTACCCTGACGTACGAAGCGGTCAAGCAGACAACCGATTTTGGCTTCGGCCAGTCCACATGCGTGGGCATTGGTGGTGACCCGATTCCGGGGTCCAACTTCATCGATATCCTCGAACTGCTGCAGAACGACCCGCAGACCGAGGCCATTGTGATGATTGGCGAGATCGGCGGTACCGCCGAAGAGGAAGCGGCAGCCTTTATCAAGGCCAACGTGACCAAGCCGGTAGTCGCCTACATCGCGGGTGTCACCGCGCCTCCGGGTAAGCGCATGGGCCATGCCGGCGCGATCATCTCCGGCGGCAAGGGCACGGCCGACGAGAAGTTTGCTGCTCTGGGTGATGCCGGTGTCAAAACCGTGCGCAGCCTGGCTGAAATCGGCAAGGCTCTGAAGGAAGTAACCGGCTGGTAACAGCCCGGTCTGGCGTCAAAATCCCCCGCATCCGGCCTGACCGGATCGCGGGGGTTTTTCGTTTTTGCGTTACCCTGATCAGAACATCAGTCTATAATCGCCGCTCAGTCTCTTTTATCATCCGTGTTTGACGTTAAATACCAGAAGGAGTTCATGCTTTGAGTTCTGTAGATTCCCAGCAACGCGTGCTGTCAGGAATGCGGCCGACCGGTAAGCTTCACCTTGGCCATTACCATGGTGTGCTCAAAAACTGGGTCAAG
>JAWVWU010000009.1:0-13893 GCA_033723595.1 Marinobacter sp.
ACCGGGAACCGGCTGTGGGCGGACTCCATGATGTCCGCAAGAAAGGCCTTGGGCTCCTGGGAGGCCTTGACGGTCACCATCTGGGAGCGGGGGATCATGATTTCGTCGACGCGCATATCAATGACCTGCATGGCGCCTTCGATGATGCTCATGGCGTCGGCATCGATGATGTTCTGGGTTTCGGCGTCACGAAGGATTTCCAGCACGTCCTCGACGGACTCAGGCTCGCTGGAGAAAGCCTGTGATAAACGTTCCAGCCAGGACTTGTTGCCCTGACTGCGACTCGACTGATCGTCGCTCATGAGTCTTGTTCCATATCCTCTGTTGCGTACGGATTACCAAAGCCCAGCCCTGCCAGGAGCTGGATCTCCAGTGTCTCCATCACGTCTGCATCGGCGTCATTGAGGTGGTCATAGCCCTGCAGATGAAGCATGCCGTGGACCACCATGTGCGCCCAGTGCGCGTGCAGCGGCTTGTTCTGCTCCCGGGCTTCCCGTTCTACCACCGGCACACAGATGACCAGATCGCCGGCCAACGGAACCGTTATACCGGCTGGCGCCTCAAATGGGAAGGAAAGCACATTCGTTGGTCCGCTTTTGTGGCGATACCGGGCGTTCAGTTCCGCGCTCTCGTCGCTGTCGACCAGTCGCAGGGTCACCTCTGAGGCGTGATCCTGGCGCCAGGCCGCCGCAGCCCATAACTGGAGCTGGTCGTCGTCGGGAAGTGCCGGCCCGGACAGGACGCGCTGTACATCAACGATGAGGTCGCTCATTGGCTCTGATCGTCTCCGGCATCAAAGGCGTCGTAGGCTTCCACAATACGTTGAACCAGAGGATGACGGACCACATCCCGGGCTTCGAAGCGGGTAAATCCGACACCGGAGACTTTTTCCAGCACGTTAGCCGCGTGGATCAGGCCGGAGTTCTGCCCCCGGGGCAGGTCAACCTGGGTCGTATCGCCGGTAATAACCGCCGTTGAGCCAAAACCAATGCGGGTCAGGAACATTTTCATTTGCTCCCGGGTGGTGTTCTGGCTCTCATCGAGAATGATGAACGCGTTGTTCAGGGTCCGGCCGCGCATGAACGCCAACGGAGCGATTTCAATCACACTTTTTTCGATCAGCCGGGTAACCTGGTCGAAGCCAAGCATCTCATACAGGGCGTCGTAGAGCGGGCGCAGGTACGGGTCCACCTTCTGGGCAAGGTCGCCGGGCAGGAAACCAAGCTTTTCGCCGGCTTCCACAGCCGGCCTCACCAGCAGTATGCGTTTGACCTGTTCGTCCTTGAGCGCTTCTACCGCGCAGGCAACCGCCAGCCAGGTCTTGCCGGTACCGGCCGGGCCAATGCCGAAGTTCAGATCGTGGCTGCGAATACTGTGAACATAGCGTTGCTGGTTGGCGCCGCGCGGCTTGGCTTGCAGTTTCGGCGTTTTGACCACCATCAGGCTACCGTCGAAGGGAACTTCTTCCGGCAGACGCTCAAATCCGGATTCACGAATGAACAGGTGAACGGTATCCGGCGTGATGTCGTCGGTTGCCTCGGTTTCCCGATACAGATGACGCAGCACCTCGACTGCCGCGGCCACGTGCTCGGTTTCGCCCTCCACCCGGAAATGGTGGCCGCGACGACCGATACGCACGTCCATACGGCGCTCGATGTGCTTCAGGTGTTCATCAAACTGACCGCACAGGGCGGTCAGACGGCGTTGGTCAGCCGGATGCAGATCAAATTCTCTGGCGTCGTTGGTTTTCAAACAATCCTCTTTGCCAATAGAACGCCCGGCCCGAACCGGCCGTTCAGTGAGACCGGACCGGTGGAGCAGGGCGTGAATATGGGTGACACATACACTGTATGTGGGTGTCGAGCGATCGAAAAACAAGCGTTGCCGGCGACAACCGCCCAATGACCGTGATCCGGTAACGGTGCGCCGTTTCGCGCCACTTAATGCAGCCGGTCGTCGACCGGTACGCCGCGCAGCGAATTGGGCAACGCCTCCCGGATCTCAACGTCGATAAAGTGGCCTACAACCTCGGGATCGTCGTGGCGGAAATTTACAATCCGGTTGTTTTCCGTGCGTCCTGAATATTCACCGGGATCCTTTTTGGACAGACCGGTGACGAGAATCCGCTGGGTCGATCCCACCATGCGGCGGCTGATTTCAAAAGCCTGCTGATTGATACGATCCTGCAGAATGCTCAGGCGCTGCTTTTTCACGGCCATCGGGGTGTCGTCGGGCAAATCGGCCGCCGGCGTACCGGGTCGGGCGCTGTAAATGAAACTGAACGACACATCAAAGCCGATGTCGTTGATCAACTTCATGGTGTCCTCGAAATCCCGATCGGTTTCCCCCGGGAAGCCGATGATGAAGTCCGACGAGAAGCTGATGTCCGGGCGGATTTTGCGTAACCGGCGCAACTTGGACTTGTACTCCAGGGCAGTGTGGCCCCGCTTCATCATCGCCAGAATGCGGTCAGAGCCGCTCTGTACCGGCAGATGCAGATGACTGACCAGCTCCGGTACCTGCTCGTAGGCCTGAATCAGCGCATCGGAGAACTCCACCGGGTGAGACGTGGTGTAGCGGATCCGGTCGATGCCGTCGATGCTGGCAATCAGCGTCACCAGCTCCGCCATGTCCATGGTGTCGCCATCGTGGGTCTCGCCGCGATAGGCGTTGACGTTCTGCCCCAGCAGATTTACCTCGCGAACGCCCTGGTCGGCGAGATGGGCAACCTCGGCAATCACGTCGTCAACCGGACGGCTGACTTCTTCGCCACGGGTATAGGGCACAACACAGAAAGTGCAGTATTTGCTGCAGCCTTCCATGATGGAGACGAATGCCGACGGGCCGTCGGCGCCGGGTGAGGGCAGGTTGTCGAATTTCTCGATCTCCGGGAAACTCACGTCCACCACACCGACGCCACCGCTTTTCGAACGCACCTGGGTAATCATGTCGGGCAGTCGGTGCAGGGTCTGGGGGCCGAAAACCATGTCGACGTAGGGCGCCCTGTCGATAATGGCCTGGCCTTCCTGGCTGGCGACACAGCCGCCCACGCCAATGATCAACTCCGGTTTGTTGGCTTTCAGACGCTTCCATCGCCCAAGCTGGTGAAACACCTTTTCCTGTGCCTTTTCCCGGATGGAGCAGGTGTTGAGCAACAGGATATCGGCCTCGTCAGCGGAGTCGGTCATCTCTACCGCTTCACCGGTTTTTAGCAGGTCCGCCATGCGCGAGGAGTCGTACTCGTTCATCTGGCAGCCGTGGGTTTTGATAAACAGCTTCTTGGCCATGAGTCTCTATTACGTCGGAGGATGTCCGCGCAGCCAGATCGGCCCCGCGTCTTCTAAAGGACTGCACAGTATAGCGATTTGATCAATCTGCAACCAGAGGGGCGCTTGGATTGCGGGCCCTGCCAAACCGGCGAGAACCCGCAGAAGGCGACTATTCCCGGTCTTCGAGATAACGCTGCAGTTGTTCCCGCAGCGCTTTGGGCAGGCGGGTGATGGTCAGGGCATCCTGTTCCCGGTCGTAGTAGACCGCCTGATTCACCAGGTCTGATGAAAATGAAACGCTCATACCACCGCCGGAACCGGCGATGCGGACGAGCTTCTTCACTTTTCGATGGTCGGGGTGAAGCACCGCGTCCTCCGGAATGTCCTGATCCTGTGAGACAAACTGGCGGAACCGCTCGGGCTGATCTTCATCCAGAAAACCAGAGAGCGCCGACACGGCAACGGGTTCGCCCAGGGCGTGTTGCTCCTTGCAGAATTCGTAGGCCCGGGCCCGGACTTTGCCGGCCTCATCGGGCGCGTCGGACTGGCGGGCGAACGCCTCTACGGCGTCCAGAAAGGTCGTGGTCTCCTTCTCCACATCCACCTGGTTGGTGAATCCGGCCAGGCGAATGAAGAGATCGCCGATGTCGCCTGTGCCCCGGGCGTGCACCAGTGTCAGATACGTCGTGCTGGCGCTATCATTCTGCCAGTCGTCGAGCTCAATGCGCAGGGCCAGATTCAGCCGCGACAGGCTGATCACCTCGGTGGCCTCCACGCTCTGTTGGGCATCAAATTGCAGGGCGCTGTCACTCTCGACGACCAGCAGATAGACGACGTCGCTGTCTGCCAGTGCCTCATGAACCAGCATGAGGTGGCCCTGGTGCTCGTCCTGGCTGCCGTCGAGCAGTTCCTGCCATTGACCGAACAGGCGACCGGTCATCGATTCGAACGTTTGCCTCTGCGCCAGATAGTCCTGCAGCCAGGCGCTGAAGGGGCTCTCACCGGTGTCGTCAGAGAAGCGTCCGTATTTTTTCCCGGGCTTGCTGTTGAACAGGCGCTTCATCTGCTTGTGAAGCGCCTCATAGTCTCCTCCGGGTTCATCCAGCACGGAGCCTGGCCGGGTAACGGCCGGCTGTCCGGGCTGCAACTGACTGGCAAACAGGGTTCTCAGGTGTTTGATAGCCATAGCGGTCAGAGTCGCTTGTCGCGAATGAGCGTCTGAACCAGTTCGTGGGCAACCTGGCCTACGTTCGAGTCATCGTCCGTATCAGCGTGAGCAGTTGCAATGTCCGAGCCCAGGTCCACGACCAGCGCAATCAGGCCATGCGCGGTCAGCAATTGCGCCGTGCGCCGGCGATCCTCGGCGCCACCGACGGTATCCTCGGAGACGATGACCGCGGTTTTGCCCAGGTCAAACAGTTCACGCTCCAGGGCCAGGGCGAGGTTCGGTGCCTGCCGGCCGTTGCAGCCAATGATCAATGGCTTCTGCGCCAGGCGGCGTGCGCGCTCTTCGGCGCTGACCGGCTCAAAGGCCTGACCGCTGCTGTTCGCGAGGCCGCTGATCATGCCTGCGCCGACCGTGACGTTGGTCAGCCGGTCGATCACAATAAAACCACCAGTTGCCCGGTTCCGGGGGTAGGCGTCGAACGCGACTGGCTGGCTGAGTGTGAGTTCGCAAAGACCAATTTCATTGAGTGCCAGGGCATCGATACCGCTTTGCTGCTCCAGCGTGTTGACATCGGTCCGATGGACAATCTGGCGCACCGAACCGGACGTAAAGGTCGGGCCAAGCTTGATATCGTACAGGCGGCCGGTCTCCAGAGGCTGATCGGTCATCCACACGATGTTGGCGTTGAAACGGTTGCTGACATGCGGCTCGTCTTCCGGTTTGACCAGCATGTCCCCGCGGCTGACATCGATTTCATCGTTGAGCGTCAGGGTTATGGCCTGATCGATGTAGGCCTCGTTGAGGTTGCCGTCGAACGTAACGATGTCCTTCACCGTGCTGGTGCGGCGAGACGGCAACGCCATGATGGTGTCGCCTGGGCGGATGACACCGGAGGCGATGGTGCCGCAAAAGCCGCGGAAGTTGAGGTTCGGGCGATTGACGTACTGTACCGGCAGGCGGAAGTGCTCGAGGTTCTTGTCACGGCCCACTTCCACGGTTTCCAGGATTTCCATCATCGGCTGGCCACTGAACCAGGGCGTGTTCTCGCTTCGGGTGACCACATTGTCGCCTTCCAGCGCGGAAATGGGCACAAATCGCACGTCCCGCAGCCCCAGCTTGTCCGCAAACGCGAGGTAGTCCTGTTTGATCTCCTCGAATCGCTGTTCGCTGAAATCCACCAGGTCCATCTTGTTGATCGCCACCACAATATGGCGAATCCCCAGGAGCGAGGCGATATACGAGTGCCGCCGGGTCTGGGTCAGCACGCCGTGCCGGGCGTCAATCATCATGATCGCCAGCTGGGCCGTCGACGCACCGGTGGCCATGTTGCGGGTGTACTGCTCGTGGCCCGGGGTGTCGGCAATAATGAACTTGCGCTTGTCGGTTGAAAAATACCGGTAGGCCACATCGATGGTGATGCCCTGTTCCCGCTCAGCCTGCAGTCCATCCACCAGCAGGGCCAGGTCGAGCTTTTCACCGGTCGTGCCCAGCTTGGCGCTGTCGGCCTTGAGGCTGGCCATGTGATCCTCGTAGATCATCTTGGTGTCGTGCAGCAAGCGCCCGATCAGCGTGCTTTTACCATCATCGACACTGCCGCAGGTCAGCAGTCGCAACAGTTCCTTGTCTTCGTGTTGTTTCAGGTAAGCCTGGATATCGTCGGCGATCAGATCTGATTGATGTGACATGGTTTAACCTATCCCGGTGACCGGCGGCGAGCGGTTCAGGCTGCGCCGGTCGCAAATCGTAAAAGGGTTGTTGGCGGTGTGACCCAAACAGGGTTCAGAAATAGCCTTCGCGTTTCTTCTGTTCCATGGAACCGGCCGAGTCGTGGTCAATGACCCGTCCCTCGCGTTCGGAACTCTTCGCCAGCAGCATTTCCTGGATGATGTCCGTCAGCGTGTCGGCCCGGGACTCGATGGCACCGGTCAGCGGATAGCACCCGAGGGTGCGGAACCGGACCGACTTCATCTCGGGGGTTTCTCCCTCTTTCAGTGGCATGCGGTCATCATCCACCATGATCAGGGTACCGTCGCGTTCGACAACAGGGCGCTCGGCGGCGTAATAAAGGGGAACGAGCTCGATGTTCTCCAGGTAGATATATTGCCAGATATCGAGCTCCGTCCAGTTGGAGAGCGGAAAAACGCGAATGCTCTCGCCCTTGTTGATCTTGCCGTTATAGGTGTTCCACAGCTCTGGCCGCTGGTTTTTCGGGTCCCAGCGATGATACTCGTCGCGAAACGAGTAGACCCGGTCCTTAGCGCGGGATTTTTCCTCATCACGCCGGGCACCGCCGAAGGCCGCGTCGAACTTGTACTTGTTCAGGGCCTGCTTCAGTGCCTGGGTCTTCATGATGTCGGTGTGCTTGGCGCTGCCATGAGTGAATGGCCCGACACCCTGTTCCACGCCATCCTGGTTGGTGTGGACGATCAGATCGAGATCAAATTTCTCGGCCTGGCGATCGCGGAATTTGATCATGTCCCGGAATTTCCAGGTGGTATCCACGTGCAGCAGGGGGAATGGAATCCGGCCCGGATAAAACGCCTTTCGGGCCAGGTGCAACATCACCGACGAGTCCTTGCCGATGGAGTACAGCATGACCGGGTTATCAAACTCTGCAGCGACTTCCCGGATGATATGGATGCTTTCAGCTTCCAGCTGTTTGAGATGCGTCAGGTTATAGTGAGTCATCGTATCCTGTGACCGCTGTGCGGTGGGCGCGTGTGATCGCTTGAATTTAAGGCCTGTCGAAAACCCCGGCTGTGCGGCACTGCGCATGGCTCCCGGTGCCTGCCACAGAGGCGATCGCCGACCGGCAGAGCGGGGCGCGTGACACTTGCTGCGTGAGGCCTCCCGCATGTCTGGGCGCGACGAATCGGTCGCGACCAGAGCAAATCAGGTGCTCATGATACCAGACAGGCGAATGGCATAAGAAGTGGTGCTGTTAGAGTTTGACGCTATAACAATATGCCGTATTCCGTCAGTCGTGCCGGCTAGGCGGAGGGGTTGAGCTGGCGGCTGACGTATTGATCAACATACTGATAGCCGTTGCCTTCGAAGTCGCAAAACTGGATGCCAACGTGGAAGGTGTCGCGGGCGATGCGTCGGATATTGACGATCTGGCAACGCGCCTTGACCGCAACGCTCTGAGCTGCGATGACCGGCAAGCTGAACCGGGTCGAAACAGGGATGCCTTCACCCGCCGCCGGCGATCGCTTCCCCGGCGCGAGCTGATTGACGATTTCTCCGGTGCACGCAATCATCATCCCGGCACGGGAAAGATTGGTTGTCTGACAGTCAATGACGTTGCCGCTCGCCTGTTCGACCGTAACAGCCAGGGACGCCTCGACTCGCTGCTGGTCTCTCAGGTTGGGCCTGGTGCTTGACGGTGACTTCATCTTTACCCGCCTGGTTGGAGGGGCTGGCTGTTTCAGCACCGACAAGGATGGCTGTGGGCGCTTGGACCCGGTGTCGTCATCAGGTTTGCTGCGCGCGGTCTGTCCGGACAAATCGTTACCCATACAGAACTCTTTTTGACATAGGCGGCAGATGTCGCCAGGACGCTAACCGTCTGACAGGCGAATCCGCCGGTTTTCGTCGTGTTGTTTGACAATTAAACCGTAAACAGCTGAAAGTTTAGCTGTTTGTTAAATGATCAGCAACTGGACGTGTCGCGCGTGTCGTCGCATCTGTTCCGGCGGCTAATTCGGCGCCGGCGACATCGTTGGGTGAGCGCTGCCCCGGTGCTGTAAAACCGCCGGACGCTTGCACCATTTTTGGCAACGGTCGGGGCTCGCCCGGCCGTTGCCACGCGGTGTCGCGCCTACTGGTCGAGTTTGCGTCTCAGAATCTCGTTGAACACTTTCGGGTTGCCCTGGCCTTTTGATGCTTTCATCAAGGGGCCCATGAAGCCGCCCAGCAATTTCTTGCGTTTTTTCTCATCGGCTTGTTGGTACTGGGCAATCTGTTCGCCCATGTCTGCCAGTACGTCGTCAACAATCTGCTCCAGCGCAGCGGTATCGGAGACCTGCCTCAGGCCTCGGGCTTCGATCAGCGAGTCCACATCGGTGGCTTCGCCGTCCCACAGGCCTTCGAAGACCTTTTTGGCGCCGCTCGAGGAGAGCGTGCCGTCACTGATGCGCTGGATGAGTGCGCCCAGCTGGGCACCGGTGACCGGGCAGTCAGCCAGTTCCCGATCCTCGCTGTTCAGCCTCGCGCTGAGTTCGCCCAACAGCCAGTTAGCGGCCAGCTTTGGATCCTTGCCGTGTTTCACGGTTTCCTCGAACAACCCGGCCATGCGCGCGCTGCTGCTCAGCAGCCCGGCGTCGTAATCGGTTAGCCCGTAGTCCGCCATGAACCGCGCTTTGCGGGCGTCCGGCAGTTCCGGGAGTTGCTGGCGTGCGCGCTCAATGAAATCATCGTCGATGACGACCGGCAACAGGTCGGGGCAGGGGAAGTAGCGGTAGTCGTTGGCTTCTTCCTTGCTGCGCATGGATCTGGACTGGTGCGTCTCACCGTCGTACAGCCGGGTTTCCTGGATGATGGTGCCACCGTCGGTCAGCACGTCGATCTGACGTTCGACTTCCTGGTGAATGGCCTGCTCCATGAACCGGAACGAGTTCAGGTTCTTGGTTTCGGTCCGGGTGCCGAGCTTGTCTTCGCCGGCGGGCCGAATGGAGACGTTGACGTCGAAACGCATGGATCCCTGGGACATGTTGCCGTCACAGATGCCGATGGATGTGACGATGCCGTGGAGCTTGCGGGCAAAGGCGACGGCCTCTTCCGCGCTGCGCATGTCCGGTTCGGTCACGATTTCAATCAGCGGAGTGCCGGCCCGGTTGAGATCGATCCCGGACATGCCGTGGAAGTCCTCATGCAGGGATTTGCCCGCGTCTTCCTCGAGGTGGGCGTGGTGTATGCGAATCCGTTTCTGGCGACCGTCAGCGAGCTCAATGTCCACGTGGCCCGGGCCTACGATGGGCTGGGCCAGCTGCGTGGTCTGGTAGCCCTTGGGAAGATCCGGGTAGAAATAGTTTTTACGTTCGAACACCGACCGCCGGCTGATGTCAGCGTCGATGGCCAGGCCCAGCATTACGGCGTAGCGGAACGCAGCTTCGTTGGGGACAGGCAGGGTGCCCGGCATGGCCAGATCAACGGCGCTGGCCTGGGTGTTTGGCTCGGCGCCGTAGGCGGTGCTGCTGCCCGAGAAAATCTTGGTTTGGGTGGCGAGCTGAACATGAATTTCGAGCCCGATCACAACGTCCCATTGCATGCAGTGTCTCCTCTTGCGGAAGCCGGTCTGCTGGCGGCCTCCCATCAATCCTGTTGTGACATTCAGTCGTTGGGGTTACTCAGGTGCCAGTCTGTAGCTTGCTGGAACTGGTGTGCCACATTCAGCAGGCGGGCCTCGTCAAAATAACGACCGATGATCTGCAAACCCACGGGCAGGCCATCGATCTGGCCGGCCGGAACCGACATGGCCGGAAGCCCGGCCAGGTTGGTGGAAATGGTGAAGATGTCTTCGAGGTACATGGTGACCGGATCACTGGTTTTCTCGCCCTGAACGAAGGCCGGGGATGGCGTGGTGGGGCTCATGATCACGTCCACCTCCGCGAAGGCGTCGATGAAGTCCTGACGGATCAGTCGCCGGACTTTCTGGGCTTTCGCGTAGTAAGCGTCGTAGTAGCCGGCTGACAGGGCATAGGTGCCGACCATGATCCGCCGTTTCACTTCGCTGCCGAACCCCTCTGCCCGGGTGCGGGTGTACAGATCCAGCAGGTCTTTCGGGTCCTCGCAACGGTATCCGTAACGCACGCCGTCGAACCGCGACAGGTTGGCCGAGCATTCGGCCGGTGCGATAATGTAGTACGCCGCAATAGCCAGATTGGCGTGGGGCAGGGAGATATCGCGAACGGTTGCGCCGAGGGCTTCATATTCGCGCACGGCGGCCCGTATCGTATCGGCCATCGCCGGGCTGAGCTGATCGGTGAAGTATTCTTTCGGAAGGCCGATTCGCAGGCCGTTGAGTGGCTTCGACAGATCAGCCGTGTAGTCCGGAACCGGCTGGTCCACCGAGGTTGAGTCGAGCGGGTCGAAACCGGCCATGATGTTAAGCATCAGCGCGTTGTCTTCCGCGGTACGCGCCATGGTGCCGCCCTGGTCGAGACTCGACGCGAACGCAATCATGCCGTAGCGCGATACCCGGCCATAGGTTGGCTTGAGGCCGGTGATGCCGCACAGCGCTGCCGGTTGGCGGATTGAGCCGCCGGTGTCGGTTGCGGTGGCCGCTGGCGTGAGTCGTGCCGCTACCGCCGCTGCCGAGCCGCCCGACGATCCGCCGGGCACGCGCCGGTCGCCCCACGGGTTGGTCGTCGCACCGAAGTAGCTGGACTCGGTCGAGGAGCCCATCGCGAACTCGTCCATGTTGGTTTTGCCCAGACTGACCGCACCGGCATCCTGGAATCGCTGGGTGACCGTGGCGTTGTAGGGCGGAACAAAGGGTTCCAGCATCTTTGAGCCGCAGGTCGTGCGAACACCCTGCGTGCAGAAAATGTCTTTCTGGGCGAACGGAATGCCGGTCCAGGGCGTGGCGTCACCGCGCTGGCGGCGTCGGTCTGCCGCCTCTGCCTCGGCCATGGCCTGTTCTTCGGTTACCGTAATGAAGCTGTTGTACTGGCTGTCCTGCTGCTGAATACGGTCGAGAAAATGACGGGTCAGTTCAACACTGGAAACCTGACCGGATTCCAGATCGCGTGAAAGTTCTGCGACGGTTTTGTTGTGCATGAAATGCTTCCTGGAAAGTGTGCCTGGCAGGGATCGGGTCCTGTCTGATCGTGCTGGCTTACCGCGAAGGCTGCCTGCGCTGCTGAATCGGGTGCGAACGTGAAAGCGCCGGGTTATTCAATGACCCGTGGGACAAGGTACAGGCCGATCTCGGTGGCCGGCGCGATCGCCTGGAACGCTTCCCGCTGGTCGACTTCGCTCACAACGTCGGGCCGGAGACGCTGAACGGCATCCAGCGGGTGCGCCATGGGCTCGGTATGGTCGGTATCGGCGGCTTGCAGCTGGTCGACCAGGTCCAGGATGTTACCGAGATCCTGCTCCAGTGCCGTGACCTCCTGATCGTCGACCCGGATTCGCGCCAGCAGGGCGACTTTTTCGATGTCCTGACGGGAAATTGTCACGCTTTTCCTCCCGGATAAATGAAATTACTGTAACGCTCTGATTTGTGGTCCTGCGACCGGTCGGGACGACGTCGATGCCTTGTATAACGCGCCATCCGCCGGTCGTGGCTCGGTCAAACAAATATGGTAACAGATTCGATCCTGTTCGGGAGGCCCAATTGCGGCGATCCTGCGTCCTTCAGGCCTGATCGTGCCTTGCCTGTGGGGGGGCTCACTGCTAAAGTTGCCGCATCACATCCGCGACTGCTTTTCTCAGGTTGAAAAAACACGAATGTTCATTAAAAGAATCCGAGGTCTGTTTTCCAGTGATCTGTCTATCGATCTGGGAACGGCCAACACGCTGATTTATGTCCGCGACCGCGGGATCGTTCTCAACGAGCCGTCGGTTGTTGCAATCCGTACCAACAATTCCCAGAAGACTGTTGCCGCTGTGGGCGGTGAAGCAAAGCGGATGCTCGGCCGTACGCCGGGTAATATTACCGCCATCCGGCCCCTGAAAGACGGCGTGATTGCTGACTTCGTGGTGACCGAAAAAATGCTGCAGCACTTCATTCACAAAGTGCATGAGAACAGCTTCATCACGCCGAGCCCACGGGTACTGGTGTGCGTGCCCAGCAAGTCCACCCAGGTTGAGCGCAAGGCGATTCGTGAATCGGCCCTGGGCGCCGGCGCCCGTGAGGTTTTCCTGATTGAAGAGCCGATGGCTGCGGCCATTGGTGCCGGGCTTCCGGTTGAGGAAGCCAGCGGGTCGATGATCGTGGACATTGGCGGTGGCACCACCGAGATTGCCATCATTTCCTTGAACGGTATTGTCTACGCCGAATCGGTCCGGGTGGGCGGTGACAAGTTCGACGAGGCGATTGTCACCTATGTCCGCCGCAATTACGGCAGCCTGATTGGCGACTCCACCGCGGAGCGCATCAAGCACGAAATCGGCTGTGCCTACGAGGGCGTCGAAATTCGCGAGATCGACGTACGCGGCCGCAACCTGGCGGAAGGGGTGCCCCGGGCATTCACCCTCAACAGCGAAGAAATTCTGGACGCGCTGCAGGAGTCGCTGGCGCAGATCGTACAGACGGTCAAGAGCGCACTCGAGCAGTCACCACCGGAACTGGCCTCTGACATCGCTGAACGGGGCATTGTCCTGACCGGGGGCGGTGCGTTGCTGCGCGGTCTGGATAAGCTCATTAGCGAGGAAACCGGGCTTCCGGTCATCATCGCGGAAGACCCGCTGACCTGTGTGGCCCGTGGTGGCGGCAAGGCGCTGGAAGTCATCGACCGCGGTGGCATTGGTATGTTCTCCCAGGAGAGCTGATTGTGGGGGCCTTGGCTGCCTTCGTGATGCGTCTCCGGATCTGGCCGTCGTTGGTGGACACCGCCAACGACGGTTGTTGTATCAGCCCAGGGAGGACCCTCTATTAAGACCATCTTTGTTCAGGGTCCCATTCCGGGCTTCCGCCTGTTTCTGGTTGTTATCCTCTCCATCGTTCTGATTGTACTGGATGCCCGCTTTCACAAGCTGGATGCCCTGCGCAGCTGGCTGGGCACGACGCTGTCGCCGGTCGTCTGGCTCAGCAGTGCTCCGGACGATCTGAAAGTCTGGGCGACGGGCCTGCTTGCCAACAAGGATGACCTGCGCGAGCAAAACGATGCACTGCGGGCGCGATTGATGATTCTCGAACGGCGGGCCCTGAAATACGCCGCCCTGGCCGCTGAGAACAGTCGCCTGCGGGAGCTTCTCAACGCCTCTGCAACCCTGGACGACCGGGTTATTGTCGCCGAAATCGTCGGCGTATCGCCTGACCCCTTTGCCCACGAGGTGATCATCAACAAGGGCACGCGGGATGGGCTCAAGGAAGGCCAGGCGATTCTCGACGCCTACGGTCTGATGGGGCAGGTGGAACACACCAGCAGTTTCACCTCACGGGTTTTACTGATTTCCGATAGCAGTCATGCGGTGCCTGTCGAAGTCAACCGTAACGGTCTGCGCGCCATTCTTCTCGGCATCGGCGACACCGATCGCCTTGAGCTGGTCCACGTACCCGATACAGCGGACATTCGAGAGGGTGACATGCTGGTCAGTTCCGGCCTCGGTGGCCGTTTCCCCAGGGGTTACCCGGTGGCGGAGGTCACTACCATCGAAAAGGAACCGGGTGAGCCGTTCCTGCACATCGAGGCGAAGCCACGGGCGCACCTGACACGAAGCAAGATGGTACTGGTGGTGTTCCAGCAGCAGCGGCCGTCCGAGTCTGATGCGGAACCGGCAACCTCACCT
>JAWVWU010000010.1:0-13795 GCA_033723595.1 Marinobacter sp.
GTGGTTCAGAGCAGGTTGTAGACGAACACCACGGCCACCGCCAACGGGGTGACAACCCGCAGCAGGCTCAGCCAGGTCCGGAACCCGGCAGGCGTCATTTGCAGGTCGTCCTCAAGGGCGCGACGACTCACCGCCCAGCCCACGAACAATGCCGTCAGCAAACCGGACAGCGGCAGCAGTACATTGGCGGTGAAAAAGTCGAGCAGGTCAAAGATGGTTTTGCCCGCGAACCGGTCAAACATGCCCAACGGGGCAACGTCCGACCAGATATTGAGCGACAGGATCGACGCGATGCCCAGCAGCCAGCAGGCCACGCCGGCCACCACCGCACTGCCGGTGCGGTTCATGCCCCGCTTTTCCTCGAGCCACTCCACCACGGGCTCCAGCAACGAAATGGCCGACGTCCACGCGGCGAAAACCAGCAGAATGAAAAACAAAGCTCCGAACAGGCTGCCCATGGGCATTTGCCCGAACGCCAGCGGCAGCGTCCGGAAGATCAGTCCCGGGCCGGCGCTTGCTTCCAGGCCGTTGGCAAACACCACGGGGAAGATCGCCAGCCCCGCCAGCAGTGCCACCACCGTGTCCATAACCGAGACGGTGACGGCGGTGCGGGCGATGGAGATGTCCGGGCCCAGATAGGAGCCGTAAGCCATCATCACCCCCATACCGAGGCTGAGGGTGAAAAAGGCATGCCCCATGGCGATCAACACGCCGTTCATGGTCAGGGCCGCGAAGTTGGGCCGGAACAGGAAATCAACCGCCTGCCCGAAATGGCCGGTGGTGGTGGCGTAACCAACGGCAATCAGCAATAGCACCAGCAAGGCCGGCATCAGGGTGGTGACGGCCCGCTCCAACCCGGATTTGAGACCGAGGGCCACCACCAGGGTCACCAGTGCCATGAACAGCGAATGCCAGAACAACAGCACGCCTGGACTGGCAAGCAAGCCGCCGAACAACTGGCCGATGGCGTCTGCGTTCAGGCCGATAAAGTCACCCAGCGCCGCGTGGCCCACGTAGGCCGCCGCCCAACCGCCGATGACCGAATAGAACGACAGGATCAGAAAGGCTGCCAGCACGCCGATAGCAGCGGCACCCCGCCAGGCCGGCAGGCGCCCGTTGCGCTCCGCCAGCAGGCGGACACTGCTGACCGGATTGCGGCGACCGCTGCGCCCGACAAACACTTCCGCCATCATGATCGGAATACCAATCACCGCGATGCACAGCAGGTAGACCAGCACAAAGGCGCCACCGCCGTTTTCGCCGGTGATGTAGGGGAATTTCCAGATGTTACCGAGGCCGACGGCAGAGCCGGCCGCCGCCAGCACAAACGCAAGCCGGCTGGACCACTGCGCCCGCTGACCGCGGGCGGCCGGTCGCTTGGAATCTGTCATGGGACTGTCCTGTCATTGAACTGTCACTGCGATCACATCGGGACGGCTCCCGGCCATCCCACGAAGGGCCGGGATTCTGCCATCCCCGAACGCTGATGGCCAGCCGCTAGCGTCCTTTGCGGCTCTTGTTGTTGAAGCGTGCAACCAGGTCCTTCAACCCCAGCGCCTGCTGGCTGAGCTCGTCACTGACGGACTTGGCGGCACCTGCCTTGGCGGTACTGTGATCGGCCAGTTCGGCGATATTGACGATCTGATGGTTGATTTCATCGGAGACCTGACTCTGTTCCTCGAACGCCGCCGACATACTGATAAAGCTGTCGCTGATCCGCCCCACCATGGCGACGATGTCCTGCAGCGACTGCTCGGCCGCGCGCACCTTGCCCAGGCCATCCTCTGCCATGGTCTCGCCTTCGCGGATGGCACCCACGGCCTGGGTGACCTGGTCACGGAACCCGTCAATCACCGAATGAATCCGCACCGTGGACTCCCGGGTACGGGCCGCCAGCGACCGCACTTCATCGGCCACCACCGCGAAACCACGCCCCTGCTCGCCGGCACGCGCGGCCTCGATGGCGGCATTCAGGGCCAGCAGGTTGGTCTGATCCGCGATATCTGAGATCAGGCTGGCAGCCTCGCCAATGCTTTCCGTGGACTCGCCCAGCTTGCTGATGGCAGCACCAATTTCGTTGACCCGGTCGGCCAGACGCTCGATCGATGCCAGCGCCTCACTGCTGCGCTGGCCGCCCTGCGAGGCCGCCTCGGTGGCCTGTTCCGCGTCCCGGGCATTGTGGGTGACGGTGTCCGCCACTTCCTGGATCGATGCAGTCATTTCATTGATCGCCGAGGCGGTCTGATCGGTTTCCGCGCGCTGGCGATCAATCGCCACCGCACCATCGCTGATCATCGCATGGCTGTTGCGCGCCTGGCCGTGCAGTATGTCTGACTGGTCCTCAATGCGGGCCAACGCCGTCTGGATGCGTGCGTCCTCGCTCATCAGCACCATCACCAGCTGGGCAAACAGTCCGCGCTCACCGGTGTAGGTCCGCGCCACCATGGGGTCTTTGAAGGCCTCCGGCCGCAAATCGATGATCGACTGCAACCGGCGGGTAATCGACGCCAGCAGGATACCCGCGCCCGCGATATGCCCGACCACCACCAGCGCGACGCTGGCCCAGTACTGTTCAAAACCAAGCGCTATCAGGCTGAGAACCAGTGACAGCACGAACGGCCACCCGGACTTGAGTACCGACACCAGCCGACCCATGGCGCCAAACCCTGTTTTGCCCGCGGACAGTTGCCGGTAAAGGCGCTCGGCCCGATCGACCTGGTCCCGCGTGGGTGCGGTGCGGACGGATTCGTAACCGACCATCGCGCCGTTTTCCCAGACCGGTGTCACGTAGGCGCTGACCCAGTAGTGATCGCCGTTTTTAGCCCGGTTCTTGACCACACCCATCCACGGCTTGCCGGCGGCCAGGGTGTCCCACATGCCCTTGAACACCACCGGCGGCATGTCCGGATGACGAATGATGTTGTGGGCCTGTCCCACCAGCTCGTCGCGGGTGAAGCCGCTGATCTCGACAAACTCATCGTTGCAGTAGGTGATCACGCCTTTCGGCGTGGTGGTGGTAATCAGCCGACCGCCTGCCTGCATCATCACTTCGCGCTGGGTCACCGGCAGATTCTTGCGCATTGCGAAAACTCCTCGAATGATTGGTCGGGGCCGGTCCCGTCCGGGGAACCTGCCCAATTTATAGAAGCGATAACGGCCGCTGTCAGGTTTTCTTGATAGGGATTTACCACATTGATCGCGGCGGTTTTGGGAGCTCGCTCAGTCGTCGGTGGCCGGCACAAATACCGGCACGCCATCAACCTGCAGACGGCGCAGGCGCTGGCGATAGAGCGCTTCGAGCGCGGCCGGCTCGAGCATGGCGTCGGCCTCGCCCCAGCAGGCATTGCCATCGGGATACAGCAACAGGATGTGATCGCACCAGCGGGCCGCGAGGTTGAGATCGTGCAGACTCATGATGACCGTTGAGCCCATCTGCGCCTGCCCGGTCAATAACCTCATCACCCCGACCTGGTGGTGCAGGTCAAGATGATTGGCGGGCTCATCGGCAAGCCAGACGGAGGGCGCCTGGGTCACCAGTGTCGCCAGGGCCACCCGCTGCCGCTCGCCGCCGGACAGCCGGCTGACCAGCCGGTCTCTGAGCGGCAACAGGCCGAGCGTTGCCAGCGCGTCCGTGGCACGGGCCACGTCTTCCGCGCTCTCGGTCTGCCAGGGCGACAGGTGCGGATGCCTGCCAATCAGGGCGGTCTCCAGCACCGTGGCAGGGAAACCGTCATGACGCTCCTGGAACAGCAGGCCGAGGCGCCGGGCAATCTGTCGGCGCGACTGCGACCGCAACGGCTCGCCACCCAGTGTGATGTCTCCGGCGCGCGGCGCGTGCAGGCCGGCGAGGGTGTGCAGAAAAGTCGACTTGCCCGCCCCGTTCGGACCCAGCACACCCCACACCTGGCCGGGTTCAAAGGTCAGGTTCAGCGCTGCGCCGGCAGGCCGCCCGGGAATATCCACGATCAGATTGTGGGCAGCAAGTGCGGTCATCAGCGGCTCCGATACAGCAGATAGAGAAACGCCGGCACACCGAGCAAGGCCGTGATCACACCGACCGGCAACTGCTCCGGCGCCAGAACCGTCCGCGCCACCGTGTCAGCCAGCGTCAGCAGTATGCCGCCAGCCAACGCACAAGCCGGCAGGATGATGCGTTGATCGTTGCCCAGCATCAAGCGCAGCAAGTGGGGCACGATCAGGCCTACAAAGCCGATGCTGCCTGCCGTGGTCACGGCGACCGCGGTCATCAGGCTGGCCAGGATGTAGACCAGCCACTCCAGCGGGCGCACCGACACCCCGAGCACCGCCGCCTGGGCCGAGCCCCGGGCCAGTACGTTGAGGCTGCGACCGAGCGGGACCAGCAACAGGCACAGCGCCAGCAGCACCAGTACCGGCGGCAACGGGGCGCCGGCATAGGCCAGATCGCCCATCAGCCAGTACAGCATTCCCGGCAACTGCTCAGCGGGGCTGATCGCCAGCATCAACGTGATCACCGCCCCCCAGCCCGCGGCCACCACCACGCCGGTCAATAGCAGACGCGTCGGTGTCCAGCTGCCGGTACCATGGGCCAGCCCGAAAACCAGCAGGGTCGAGAGCAGGGCACAGGCGAACGCCGACCCGGCGACCAGGGCCGCCCCGAGTCCCGCCAGCATGGCCACCAGGGCGCCAACGGCAGCGCCCCCGGACAGCCCGAGGACATACGGGTCCGCCAGCGGATTGCGTAACAGAATCTGCATCAGCGCCCCGGCCACCGCCAGCAATCCGCCGGTGGCAAACGCTGACAACGCTCTGGGTAGCCGGAGATCCAGAATGAGCGTTTGGTGCAGCGGCGAACCGGAGCCCGCCAGTACCGCCAGCACATCGTCCGGCGCAATGCTGACGCTGCCCACCATTACCGCCAGCACCAGCGAAGCCAGCGCCAGGGCGGCAAGCACAGACAGTGGACGAATCAGTCGAGCCATGCCGGGAAAGCCTCTAGACAGCCAGACGGGCGCGGGGATGGAAGCGGGCGTTGAACCAGAGCGAACCGGCGATCACCGCCCCACCCAGCGCCAGCCGCACCAGATCCGCGTCGCGATTCCAGATCAGCAGATTCACCAGCAGCCCGGCCGGTACCAGGGCGTTATTCATGACCGCCAGCGTACCTGCGTCAACCAGACAGGCACCCCGGTTCCACAGGAACAGTCCCAGCCCGGACGCCGCCAGGCCCAGCCAGGCGAGGATGCCCCATTGCAGGGTTGTGGTGGGCAAGCGGCTGGCATCGCCGAAAATCAGGAAGGACGGCAGCGCCACCAGCAGGGCCCCCAGGAAAAAGTATCCGAAGGTGCGATAGGCGGGCACATCAATGGGAAACCGCATCATCAGGTGCTTGTAGCCCACTTGCCCGGCCGCAAATGTTACGTTGGCCAGCTGCAACAGGAGAAAGCCGATCAGGAAATCGTCACTGAGGCCGTCGTAGCGGATGATAGCGGCGCCGACCGTGGCGATGGCGGCCGCCAGCAGGGCAACCGGCGAAAACCGGCCGCTCAGGGCATCGTCAATCAGGGTCACGTAGAGCGGGGTGAAAATGGTGAACAGCAGGACCTCGGGCACAGTCAGGTAGCCGAACGACCGGTACAGGCACAGGTAGGTGACACCGAACTGCAGTGCTCCGGTGAGCAGGATTCCCAGTTGCAGCCTTGCCGGCACCCCGCGCCAGCGCAGAAAGGGCAGAAACGCCAGGGCGCCGAGCGTCACCCGGCTCAGCACCGCGAAATCACTGTCCACCTGGCCCGCCAGAAAGACGCCGATCAGACTGAATGAAAACGCCCACAGAACGGTGACCAATAACAACAGTGACATGACAACCCACCACGCAGAATTCAGGGAGACTCGGCCCGGGAATCTCGGGGCCAGTCCCGGGCGATTCCCGCAGCGCGGAACTTTACCATACAAGCCCTCTGGCGACACCGCGCGCCCATTTGCGTTACCCTTCTTCGCCGGTGGTCCCGCCACCGCTTGCCGATTCAATACAGGTTGCCAACGTGGACGAACAGCACCAGCCCATTCCAGAGCCGCAGCAATCGCTGGTTCAGCGCACCCTGACCGAATGGAAGATTCTCGCCCGGCTGGGCGGGCCCATTCTCATTGCCCAGTTGGCACAAATGGCCAACGGCGTGATCGACACCGTCATGGCCGGCCACGCCAGCGCCGTTGACCTGGCCGCTGTCGGCATCGGCAGCAGCCTGTGGATGCCCCTGTTCCTGTTGTTCATGGGCGTCCTCAGCGCGCTGCAACCGATGATTTCAGGCTATCGCGGAGAACAGCGCTTCTCGCGGATTCTGCCCACCACCTGGCAGGGACTTTACGTGGCGGCCGGCGCCGCCGCGCTGATGATCCTGGCGCTGGTCAACGTGCACCCGGTGTTCCAGCTGATGGCCCTCGACAGCCGAACCGCCCACATCACCCAGGGCTACCTGGTGGCGTTCGCCTGGGGCATCCCCGCCATGCTGGTGTTGACCGCGTTGCGGGGCCTGACAGACGGGCTCGGGCACACCCAGGTCATCATGGCATTCTCGGTGCTGGGCACGCTGATCAACCTGCCGCTGAACTACGTGTTTATCTTCGGCAAACTGGGTGTGCCCGCCATGGGCGGGATCGGCTGCGGCTGGGCCACCGCGTTGTCGAACATCGCGGCCATGGTGGCGCTGCTGGTCTATCTCAACACCAGCCGCACGTTCCGGGCCTTTCACTTGCTCGACAGCTGGCAACCGCCAGATTGGCGCGCAATCCGCGAGCTTTTGCGTCTGGGCATTCCAATCGGCTTCACCATTTTTGTCGAAGCCAGCCTGTTCTCCGTCATCGCGCTGTTTCTGGCGCCGTTGGGCCCGGTGATCGTGGCGGGCCATCAGATCGCACTGAACGTGGTCTCACTGCTGTTCATGCTGCCCCTGAGCATCGGCATGGCCCTGACCCTGCGCATCAGCTTCCTGGTAGGTGCCCGGGCGCCTGCCACCGCGCGCCTGCTCGCCCGCAGTGCGCTGATCATTGCCGCCGCCGTTGCCCTGGTCATGGCTTCGGGCCTGCTCGCATTTACCCGGGAAGTCGCGGCGTTGTATACCGATGAGCAGCCGGTACGGGCGGTTGCGGCCGCCCTGCTGATCTACGCGGCGCTGTTCCAGATTGCCGACGTCATCCAGGTGACCTGCATCAGCGCCTTGCGGGGCTACAAGGATACCCGCATACCCATGGTGATCATGCTGTTCTCGTTCTGGGGGGTGGGCATGTCACTGGGCTACGTGCTGACGTTTACCGATTACCTGGTGCCCGCGATGGGCGCCCCCGGCTTCTGGATCGGATTGACCGCCGGGCTGGTCTCCGCCAGCGTGCTGCTGGGCTGGCGCCTGTTCCGCAGCGACTGACCCCCGGGGCCGACCGGACTGACAGTCACCCGTATCGCGGTCTATACTGTGCGGCAAAATGGCAACCAGGGCAGGACAGAGCGGCATGAACGAGGCACCGTTTGAATTCCGACTTCGCGTACGATACGGCGAGTGTGACGCTCAGGGCGTGGTCTTCAATGCCCGCTACGGTGACTTCGTGGATATCACGGTGAACGAGTATATCCGCACGTTGTTCGGCGATTACCAGGCGATGCTGGACCAGGACCTCGACATCCAGGTGGTCAGCCTCACCCAGAACTGGCAGGCACCGGCGCGCTTTGACGACGTGCTGCGGGGCACCATCACCCCCGGCCGCATCGGCAACACCTCCTTCACCCTGCACCTGAACTTCCAGACCTGGCCCGATAACCGGCAGATCGCCGATGCCGATATCACCTACGTGATGGTGTCACCAGCCACCCTGACCAAAAAGCCCATTCCCGATGCCACCCGCACGCTGCTGAACAACGGAGCGCCCGGGGTATTGATCAGCCATGCGGGTGAATCCGCCGTGGTCGGGGAACACTGACCCCGTGTCGGACCTGGTTCGTGTTGCCCCCGGCGCGCTGATTGTCGGCAAACCGCTACCCTGGACCGTTTACGACGCCGACGGCGGGGTTTTGCTCAAGCAGGGCCATGTTATTCACAGCGACAGCCAGCTTGAACAACTGTTCGATCGTGGTCTGTTCTATCCGCGCACCGTGACCGAAGAGGCCAGCCTCGCTGAAGAAGCGCCCGAATCGCCCCGGCTGCGTAATCCGTTCACCGCCTACACCGGGCTGTTACGCACACTGGAGGTGACCAACACAGCCATTACCAGCCGGGATGACACCGCCCGCCACCGGGTGCTGGGCCTGGCCCGCCTGGTGGATCAGTTCTGTCGGCGGGCACCGGACTCCTGCCTGGCACTGGTTCATCTGTATGCGGTGGAGCCCACCGCCACCGAGCAGACCCTGTTCTACGCCATCATCTGTCATTTCACCGCCCGCGAACTGGGCATGGACGAAAAGCGCATTGTCGTTCTGATGGCCGCCGCGCTGACCGCCAATCTCGCCCTTCAGCCGTTCCTCGACAAGCTCAACGCGTCACCGCGCTCGCTGACCGACCAACAGCGATCGGTGATCCGCAAGCACCCGGAGCTGGCCATCAGGGCCTTGCAGGACGCCGGCATTGAAAACCGGCTGCTGCTCAAAATCATCGAGCAGCACCATGAACAGCCCGACGGCTCCGGCTACCCAGCCCAGCTGGAAGATGAACGCATCCTGCCGGAAGCCCGGATTCTGGCGCTGGCAGAGCGCTACACCGCGATGATTACCCGACGAGCCTATCGCCGCCGCTTCAGCATAGAGGAAACCCTCAAAGCCATTCGTAGCGCCGGCAACAATAATCCCCGCCCGCAGTTCAACCGCGCCCTGTTGGCCGCGCTGACGGCTTACCCGCCCGGTTCACTGGTGCGACTGGCCAGCAATGAGGTGGCCGTCATTACCCGCCGCGCCGGGCGCCAGACCGAACCCGTGACCCAGGCGATCATCAGCCCGGACGGCCAGCCCTACGGTGCCGCCATTGCCCGCGATTGTGGCCTGCTGGACTACAACATCCGCTGTCCGGAAGTCATGGACATGATGCCATCGATGGATTTTGGCGAGCTCTGGGGCTTTCACGACGACATCTGACACGCCACCCCGTCGGCGCGCGCTTGAAAATCGAGCACGCCCCCACAATCGTATTGCAGGTGTATCATTCATTACCCGGGGCACTCCCGTGTCCGGCTACGTCATGTAAAGGAAAACCAAATGGATGCCATTACCGTCACCGAAAACGGGCTGCGCTGGCAGCCCCATCCTGATCTGCCCGCACCCGATGACAACGAAGTCACCATCAATGTGGCCTGGGCGGGCATGAACCGGGCCGATCTCATGCAAAAGGCCGGACGCTACCCGCCACCCCCGGGCGCGTCGCCGATTCTTGGACTGGAAGTCAGCGGGACGGTGTCCCGGATTGGCGCCAACGTCACCCATCTCAAGCCCGGAGATCCGGTCTGCGCGCTGCTGACCGGCGGCGGCTATGCGTCCGAGGTGGTGGTACCGGCCGCCCAGGTACTGCCGATTCCCCAGGGACTGAGCCTTGAGCAGGCCGCGGCTCTGCCCGAGGTCTTCGCCACGGCCTGGATGAATCTGTACATGGTGGCCCATGTGCAGCCGGGCGAGCGCGTTCTGGTGCACGCGGCCGCCAGCGGTGTGGGTACAGCAACCATTCAACTCGCCCGCGCCATGGGCAATCCGGTGTTTGCCACCGCCGGCAGTGACGACAAACTGGCCTTCTGCCAGTCACTGGGCGCTGACGGAATCTGGAACCGCAAGCAGGGATCCTTCACCAAAGCGGTACAGGACTGGGGCGGCGCGGACATGGTGCTGGACCCGGTGGGTGGCGACTACATTGCCGACGACCAGAAAGTCCTCAATCCCGAAGGCCGGATCGTGCTGATCGGCCTGATGGGGGGTATGGGGGCCAGCCTCGATACGGCGCTGATGCTGATGAAGCGGCAGCGCATTATCGGCTCCACACTCCGGGCCCAGCCGATTGCCGTCAAGGGCGACGTGATGGATGCGCTGTACGAGACGGTCTGGCCGAAGCTGAGCAGTGGCGAGATCCGGCCGATCATTGACCGGTCCTGGCCGATCCACGAGGCCGATGAGGCCATGGCCTATCTGGAGAGCAACGCCAGTATCGGCAAGGTATTACTCCAGGTGCCAGCGCACTCGTAACCCCGCGCGGCACGCCACGGCGGGGTTACTCGGGGGCACGCTAGATCAGCCCCAGGGCCCGGCCGTGGTGATCCAGGTGATCGTTGATAAACGACTCGATGAAAAAGTAGCTGTGGTCATAGCCCCGGTGCATTCGCAGCCGGATCGGGTGGTGTACCTTCTCACAGGCCTCGGCGAGGGCGTCGGGGTTCAGCTGTTCCTCGAGGAAATCGTCGGCTGTGCCCTGGTCAATCAGTAGCGTCAGCCGCTCAGGCGCACCGGGCACCAGCAGGGAAGCGTCCCATTCCGCCCACTCTTCACGGTCATTGCCCAGGTAGCCCGAGAACGCCTTGATGCCCCAGGGGCAGGTCGACGGATTGGCGATCGGTGCAAACGCCGATACCGACGCATAACGCCCGGGATTTTTCAGGGCACAGATCAGCGCACCGTGCCCACCCATGGAATGACCGCTGACCGATCGCCGACCGGAGAGCGGCAGCTCACCCTCCACCAGCGCCGGTAATTCGTCCACCACATAGTCGTACATGCGGTAGTGCCGACGCCAGGGATCCTGGGTGGCGTTGAGGTAGAAGCCGGCGCCACTGCCAAAATCATAGCTGTCGTCTTCGCCGGGCAGATTGACGCCGCGGGGGCTGGTATCGGGGCACACAATCGCCAGCCCCAGCTCGGCTGCGCGCCCCAGGGCGCCGGCTTTCTGCATGAAATTCTGATCGGTGCAGGTCAGACCCGAGAGCCAGTACAGCACCGGCACGGAGGCCGCGCGCTCGCCCAGAGCCGCGGGCGGCAGGAAGACCGCAAATTCCATGTCACAGTCGAGCGCCTCGGACCGATGGCGATAGCGGCGGTGTTCACCGCCGTGGCTGACGTTGGTTGATAGCAGTTCCATAGAAGCCCTCACTGGTTTTGAATATCAAGTCACAGGACCGGTCCCGGTCGCCGGCGCCGACAGCATTACGGCCCTGGCGGCTATTCAGTTTGCCCGACCTGTCGACGGTGACAAACCCTGGCGCGGCCCCGAGCGAACCGGGCAACCAGAGGCCGGCAATCCTAAGTCGGCTCGGGGTGTCGGGGCAAATCGATACCGAAGCCGACCCGGGCCAGCTCCGCCAGAATCGCCGTGCGGGTGACGATGCCAATCAGCCGGTCGTGATCCACCACCGGATAGACCTTGGGCTTGCCCGCACCGAGCTTCTGGGCCAGGTCCACCAGTGACTCTTCCGCCGATACGGTCAACGGCTCACGGAACATGACCTCCTCCACGATTGGGTCCCCCTCGGAATGATACTGGCTCACCAGCAAGGCGTGAATGCAGTCCTGTTCTGAGATAAAGCCAACCACGCGCCGATGGTCATCCACCACCGGAAGACCACTGACATGGTTCGACAGCAATGTCTTCACCACGGTCGTCAACGGGGTGCCAAAACGGATGGGCTCAATGTGATTCCACATGACATCGGCTACTCTGATTGATCGCAACATGGCAGTGCTCCCTGTCAATCCTTGTGCTGTGCGTGCCCGGCAGGCCCGGACATGACGGCACCGGGTCCGGGCCGCTCCGGACATCCTTCACTCACCCCAAGCTTAGGCGCTGACAGCGAAAAGCGGTACCACAATACGGCGATTGCCCACCACACGATCCAGCCGTCGACACTCAAACTCCGATGCCGGTCGTCAAACCGCCAAAAATAATCTACGGTTAGTGTGAGGCCGATCCGATACGGCGCCCGGAGCGTTCCAGGACACCCGCATGAAAGCACCCGATTTCCCGACTGATGAAGCTGTTCGGCTGACGGCCCTGGCGTCACTGCATCAGCTGGACTCACCGTCCGAGGAGCGTTTTGAACGGCTCACCCGCCTGACTCAGAAGTTCTTCCACGTCCCGATTGCCGCCATCTCCCTGGTCGACAGTGAACGGCAGTGGTGCAAGTCCATTCGCGGATTGAGCGAGCGGGAGATACCCCGGAACATTTCGTTCTGTGCCCACGCCATTCTGAGCGACCGCCTCTTTGTCATTGAGGACACCCACGAGAACGACGATTTTCGGGACAACCCGCTGGTCACCGAGCCTCCGTTTATTCGTTTCTACGCCGGTATTGCCCTGCATGCACCGGACCGATCCCGGATTGGTACGCTCTGTGTGCTGGACCATAAGCCCCACCGTCAGGCCGACTTCGATTTTTCCGTACTGCAGGATCTGGCGGCGCTGGTGGAGCGCGAATTCGAGCTGGAAAGCCCCCTGAACCAGAACTTCGACACTCAGCCCGGGCAACCGGATCAGGAATTGATGCTCGATGCGGTCACCGGTCTATGGAACTGGGCCGGCATCACCCGTTTGCTGGAAGAATCGTCCTATCGTCTGCGCATGCTGGGTGGCCAGCAGTCGCTGGTCTGGTTGCAGGTCGGCTACAGCATGCCGACCAGTGCGACAACGGACGACCACCATCACCAGCAACGTGAACTGGCAGAGGAGCTTCTGAAAACACTGGATTTTCAGGACACCATTGGCCGTGTCACCGACGATCAGTTTTTGCTGATTCTGAATCAGACCGATCGGGCCACGCTGGTCACCAGGCTGGGGTTGCTGACGGACCGGGTCCGGACCGCGTTTCTGAAAACGGATGTGGGCGCCACCCTCGAACATATCGGGCTGTCCGCCCGCTGTGACGTGCCGCCGGAACTGAGCCTGGCGGACCTGCTCGCCGAAATCGAGTCAGGCCTGCCCGGTCCGGACCAGCCGGCGGGCACGCTGTTCCTCAATCATCGGGGGGTCACCGAAACCATCCAGCTGTCCGAGGGTCTTGGTTAGCCCCGGAAGGCGCCCGCCGGTCATCGCACAGTCGGTCATAAAAGTGCGATAACGGGCAACAAATGTGTCACAGGACTTTACCAAAATCCGTGTTCCTGCGTATTGTTAGCAACCGACCTGAGGCGGTATCTTACGCACGTGATTCGGGGATTCGCCCTCAATCACCCCTGGTGGCCCATCAGGGAGACACCGACCGTTCCTGAGTCGGATGTCCTGACATTTAAACAGTTTCAACAGACTCGGACGTTGAACAGGATCGCCACCGCGAGTCCTGGCGTCGCTGGTTGATTCATCTGGAGGTGTAATATGCGTTTAAGCAATCTGACAGTCCGCTTCCGCCGCAACCGCGTAGCGACCCCGGAGCATGCCCGTGTTGATGCGATCGAGCGTCGGCAGACCATGAGCCTGGAGGCGCTGAACCGCGCTGCACAGACTCGCAGCATCAAGGGTGGCATGCGCCCGCGGTAACGCCACGGCGGAGCACAACAACATCCAGTGCGGAGGTATCTCACCTTGAGATATACTGCCCAGTGACCAGCCCGATGCGAATCCGGCTGGTCATTTTCGTTTCAGGGGGTCGCAAACCGCGGCGATTCGGCGCCGGGCGCACCTGCCATCCATCCAACCGGAGAGTGCTCCATGCAATACCTTCACACCATGGTCCGGGTCAGCGACCTGGACGCGTCTCTGCATTTTTACTGTGACCTGCTGGGCCTGGAGGAAATCCGCCGGCATGACAGCGAGAAAGGACGGTTTACGCTGGTATTCCTGGCCGCGCCCGACGACAGGGAGCGCGCACTGGA